>NZ_JAGGMO010000002.1:0-300000 GCF_017875395.1 Methanococcus voltae
AAAATAAAAATATTTTACTCTCTGCCGACCGCCCAAAGGCAGTTGGGCATAGAAATTTTAAAAGAAAAATTGGAACTTTTAAAAATGCAAAAAAAAGGGCTTATGCAGAAGCTTTTAACGGGTCAAACCCGTGTTAAATATTAAAAAGCAAATCGATAGATTTGCCTTTACGCCGTCCGCCCAAAGGCAGTTGGGCAGAAGCAGTTGGGCAATAAAATACAGGCGATTTTATGAAAAAAGGTTTAAAGTTTAATATATGGGTTCGGGGTGGCACAAGCGATGCTACAAAGATTGTGCAGGATTTAAAAGATAATTTAAAGAAAAATAATATATTAAAAATAATTGTGACTACTGCAACCGATTTTGGGGGAGAAATTGCAAAAATAAACGCCGATAAAGTAATTTCCAAACCTATGCCTTATGAAGAACTTAAAAAAAAGTTAACAGAGGAAGAAATAAATTATTTTATAGATGCTACACATCCTTATGCGGTTAAAGCTAGTAATACCAGTTTAAAAGTTTGTAAAGAATTAAATATTGAATATTTAAGGTACGAAAGACCCGGGAGTGCTTTAGAAGATTATGAAGATGATAATATAATTTTTGCAGAAGATTATGAAGATGCAATCCTTAAAGCTTTTGAAATTAATAAAAAAGAGTCTAATATCTTCTTTATGGCAGGCATAAAAAATCTAAAAAGCGTAGTTGAACTTTCTGAAAATAAAGGATATGATAAACATAAAATAATAGCTAGAATGTTACCCGTTTCAGTTGGTGAAGCGTTAAAACTTTTACCACCTAAAAATATAGTTGCTATGCAGGGTGTATTTTCAAAAGAATTGAACAAACATTTAATTTTGGATTATAACTGTGATGTAGTTATAACCAAAGATAGCGGAAAATCTGGCGGATTTTATGAAAAAATGGAAGCTACAAAAGAGGCAGATGCTACGTTAATAGTTGTAAAAAGACCAGTTTCTAAAGATGTTAAAGATTCTAAAGAAAATACTAATTTAAATCAGGATTACGGGTTAAAATTTGATAAAATAGAAGATTTAGTAAATTATTTTTTAAATATTACTATTAAGCTTTAAATAATTAATTTTTTTAATTATTGACTTTTTAATTTTTAATTTTTTAATTTTTTGTAATTATAATATAGGGATTATCAAAGATATTCACAATTTCGGCATTTACTCCGTAAATTTCTTTTATGGATGATTTAGAGATTATTTCGTTTGGTTTACCGGCATATTTTATTTCACCATCTTTTAACATAATCACATTGTCAGAATATTCTACCGCTAGATTTAAATCATGTATTGCTACGATAACGCCCATATTTTTTTCAGTAGATATTTTTTTAATAGTTGATAAAACTTCCACCTGGTGTTTTATATCTAAATTACTCGTTGGCTCATCCAGAATTAATAATTCCGGCTCTTGTGCCAAAGCTCTTGCAATGAGTACTTTTTGACGTTCTCCCCCCGAAAGTTCATTGAATTTGGACATTGCCATTTTATTGTCAATACCCAATAGCTCCAACACCTCTGAAACAACCTTTAAATCATTTTCTTTAGGTGACCATTTTAAATGAGGTTTTCTGCCTAAAAGTACCACATCAAAGACTTTTGAAGGTGAAAAGCAATTCATATTTTGCGAAACGTATGCAACTCGCTTTGAAAATACTTTTGAAGGAATATCATGTATATTTTGGTCATCTAAAAATATTGAAGATTTTTCAGGTAAATTATGGATTTTACAAATACATTTTAGCAAAGTACTTTTTCCTGCACCATTACTGCCAATTAAAGATGTGATACCCGTACAATTTATTTTTAAAGATATATCTTTTAAAATTGGCTTTGATTTGTTATATCCATAAGATACATTATTAAGTGAAATCTCCATAATATCCCTTTGAAATTTAATTAAACATATATAATTCTTTATTTTTATTTTTTATTTTTTATTACTTTTTTACTTTTTTACTTTTTTACTTTTATTTTATTTTAGTTTATTTTAGTTTATTTTATTTAGCTATTTAATTATTTATCAAATTTAGTTTTTAGCCATTAATTACCAATATTCTTCCGAATTTTTTATCATTAGTATTATAAATAGTGGTACACCCACGAATGATAATACAATACCCACAGGTATGATAACCGGTGAAAATATGGTTCTGCCAAATGTATCTGCCAAAAGTAACAATAAAGCACCAATTACGCATGAAAACGGTAAAACTTTTCTATAGTCTCCACCGATTAAATACCTTGTGATATGGGGCGCTACAAGACAAACAAATCCAATAATTCCGGTAAAACACACTATGGCCGAAGTTAAGAAAGTAGATATTAAAAATACTATTTTTCGAGTATTTTTTGTATTGATACCCATGGTTTTAGCCGTATCGTCACCTAGTATGGAAATAGATGTTATATCCCATGATTTCTTTAATAAAATCGGCGTACATATTGCAAATACTATTGCTATGAACTGTATGTCGCCCCAAGCGATATTTGAAAGAGAACCAAACGTCCAATGCACCATTACCGCCAATTGTTGTTCATCTGCTGAAAAATGAAGCGTAGAGGTTAAAGCACTAAAAAAATAATTTAATGCGATACCCGAAAGGATTATAGAACTTACAGTCATTTGCTTTAAACTTGCAAGCTTAAAAACGACGGCTGCACAAGCTAAAGCGGCAATAAATGCAAATAAAACTATTATGTAGCCCCCTGCAAGATGAGATATTCCGAAATATATGGATAATGAAGCTCCAAAAGCTGCAGCTGCAGATATACCTATTGTAAAAGGGCTTACAAGGGGGTTTCTAGTAATTCCCTGCATTGAAGAACCCGCAATTGCAAAACCTGCCCCTGCAATCACGCCTAAAATTATCCTCGGAAGTCTTAAATTCCATATCATTGAATTTGCAAATTCATCTACATTTGCTAAGGGCATAAATTTACTTAATATCGAATAGAAAACAGTTATTGGTGAAATATCCGCCGAACCTACGGTTGCAGAGTACAATACGGTTAAAAAAAGTAAAAGTAAGCCTGCAATAAATATTGCAGACTCTTTTTTGTTATTTTCTTTGTAGTGCTCTAAAATACTATCATTTTCTGGAATTTTCATATTTTCCCTTACTTGTTAAAATTAATTTAATAAGTATAGTAATACTAATTATATATAATTATTACATTTAAATTAGTAATTTAGGGCATTATCATTCTTATATATCATATATTTTATTCTTATTTTTATTCTTATTTTTATTCTTATTTTTATTCTTATTTTTATTCTTATTCTAATGCAGGGTAAATGTAATATCCTTGGTAATCAATATCAAGATAGTTTTCGAGATAGTCTGAATAGAATCCATTTGGATTTGTATCATTGAACATTTCTGGATATAATATCTTTGAAATGTACACTGGACCGATTTTTTTCTTAGAACCTGCACATACTTGTTGGCTTAATACATAAACTCTGCCGTTTTTAACTGCATTAGTTTGCTGAAGTTCTGGTCTGTTCATTACTTCGTCCCAAACTCTTTTTAATTCACTTTCGTCAGTGTAGTTATGTCCACCACCGACATTTTTAATAATTACGTCAGGATTTCTTTTTGCTACTTCTTCAGGATCAGCTTCAAACGAAGGAGCTTCTACGTCAGGGAATAAGTAGTTACCACCGGAACTTTCGATCATTCCAGGCATTCCACAACCATATCCTGCGCCACCGTATGATAAATAAGTAGGAATTCCTTCCATATATACAACGGGTCTGTCTTCTTTATTTATTTTATCGGTTCTCTCTTTTATGAGGGTCCATTTATCTTTAAAGAAATTTATGTAATCATTTGTTACGCTATCCTCGACAGCTAAAATTTTGCCGAGTGTTCTGATTTCGTCTTCCCAAACTTCCATTCTGTAGAGGTCTAAACCTAAAACCTTTATATTAAATGGTTCAACGGTTTTTCCCATCTCGTCTGGCAAAGGAGGCATGCTTGTAAATGTAATTACCACATCAGGTTGTAATTCTGCGATTTTTTCGTAATTAGGCTCTTTAATCTTACCTATTACGGTTCTATTTTGTAAACTTGCAGGATATCTGCCAATTTCAGAATATTTAATAACTCTTTCGGTTACGCCCACAATACTGTCAGCTTTACCGAGTGCGTATATTTCTTCTGTAGGGTTGATGTTCTCAATAACAACCCTCGTTACAGGTTTGTCAAAGGATACAGTCCTATTTGAAGAATCTACAACTATTATTTTGTTATTTGCACTATTTTGGGAATCAACATTATTAGGAGGAGTTGCATTATTTTGCCCGTCGGCATGTGTAACACAACCGGACATTGCGACTACTAAAGCTAGAAATACAGATAATAGTATTACTAATCTTTTACTTATTTTATTATTCTTAAAAATATTTTCACCTTCGATAATACTTTTATAAATTATGTAATACTATGTCATATAAATATTTAATTATTAACATACGACAAAAAATAAAAAGATAATTTTGGAAAAGAATAAAAAAATAGTAAAAAAAATTTAAAATTACGTACTGTTGAAGGTATTATTTAAAGTATTGTTCAATAATTCAGGGAAATTATTTAATATGAACAAAAACAATGCAACTAAAATTATTAAAACGATTATCGCCATAATTCCAAAAACGCTCATATCTCCTTTCTTACCTTTTATAAATTTTAAAGACATGATAACCCCCTCATAATTACTATGTCGCTTATTGAAGTATAATTGTATAATGATATATTTATTAATTGAAATATATAATCTTTATTAATTTTTTTAATATATGCGATGAGGATATTGTTTATTTTCAAAATAAAAGTTGAAATTACCTGGGTAATACTTAGTATGATTTTTACGTGACCTTTGTAATAACGCATTTCAAAATCCAAAATTATTAAGCTCATTTTGAGCTCCTTTTTTTAGGGTTGAAAAATTTATAGGTTAATGTTAGCTTTATCTAACCCATATAACTACTAATATAGTTGGTTCATTTTCTATCGTTTGATTATTGGTTATTAGTTACTTTTTAAACGTTAAAAGAGTTACTTTTTACTTATTCAACTAACCCCAAATTATATTTTTAAAATACAAATGGTAACTTTTATATAGGGTTCAAAACAAACTATATATTGTCAGATTGAATAAATTTTGTGATACGGTTAACTAGAGCTTTATTTTATCATTAAGTCTTATTTTGTACTTATTGCCGAGTAATAATTTAGTTTGGTGTCGCAGTGGCAATTCCATTAAAACAAGGATTGAAACCCCGTAGGTCCTATCCAGTAGGGTCTTGGTTGGGGAGTCGCAGTGGCAATTCCATTAAAACAAGGATTGAAACTATATTGAGTATCCCCCACAGTAGTTGTAGATGTAATGTCGCAGTGGCAATTCCATTAAAACAAGGATTGAAACTATTAAAATCAAATCTCATATTTGAAATGGGGGTAGGTCGCAGTGGCAATTCCATTAAAACAAGGATTGAAACAATTTGCAGTTATGTGGTATCCTTTTGCTAAGTTTTGGTCGCAGTGGCAATTCCATTAAAACAAGGATTGAAACTCCTCGCTCCATCCTTGTACTAATACTGTTGCTATTGTCGCAGTGGCAATTCCATTAAAACAAGGATTGAAACGCAGCTGCTACACTTGTTGCCCATCAATTCCTACAGGCTGTCGCAGTGGCAATTCCATTAAAACAAGGATTGAAACAACAGTGAGGATTTGGCTTATTCCAGAATGTTAATTGAGTCGCAGTGGCAATTCCATTAAAACAAGGATTGAAAGCCCAACTGCCTTTAAATAAATCTTTCAGATTTATAGCTCGCCAACTACGTTGTCGATGGGCGGACGGCTTCATGTCAAATCGGAGATTTGATATTTTTATTTTCTTATTAAATTCCCATCAAAGGATTTTTACGAGTAAAACGAGTAAAAAGGGTTTGGTATAATCCATTAAAACAAGGATTGAAACTTATATATTGCCATATTATAGCCTCGATAGTTAATTTTAGACTCGTGTCGCAGTGGCAATTCCATTAAAACAAGGATTGAAACTTTATTGCGTTGCTATCGTACGTTTTAAGCATTGAATTATGTCGCAGTGGCAATTCCATTAAAACAAGGATTGAAAGCCCAACTGCCTTTAAATAAATCTTTCAGATTTATAGCTCGCCAACTACGTTGTCGATGGACGGACGGCTTCATGTCAAATCGGAGATTTGATATTTTTATTTTCTTATTAAATTCCCATCAAAGGATTTTTACGAGTAAAACGAGTAAAAAGGGTTTGGTTGAAAGCCCAACTGCCTTTAAATAAATCTTTCAGATTTATAGCTCGCCAACTACGTTGTCGATGGACGGACGGCTTCATGTCAAATCGGAGATTTGATATTTTTATTACATTTCAAGTCCATCATCTTAAAAAACTAAAAATCAAAAATAATAATTAACAAAATTTTTCAAATTTAAATGGAATTTCAGAACTTAAACATAATACATAAAATGTCATAAGTTGGATTAAATACGTATATTCAACTTCATTTATTACTTTTAAAGAAAAGCAACTTTCATATAATTGATTCAATACTTTTTTATAGTTTAACTCTTCATTAGTTGTGGATTCGCCGATTAACTCATCTAAAGAATCTATTAATTCTTTTTTACGGTTTTTAGAAATAACTTCATTTGGATATTCTACAAATGGAAGTAATTTATCAAATATCATATCGTTTAATTTATTTTCTTTCTCTTTTTCTTCTTTTTCTTCTGGAAATATCATTGTAAAACACCTGATTTAATATTCATTTATATTTTAATTTTATTAACCAATTAAAAAATCAAACAAGAACTTAATAAATGGAATTAATGTAAGATTGAGCCCAAAATAGCTAAATACTATTTTTAAACCCATCTCCAACAGGTTCATAAATAGAATTTTCTTTATTTTTTGGTTCTTCGTATTCTGTTGATACTTTCGTATCATTGTTAACAAGAGGCGTAACCGTTTTGACTCGTTTGTAATTATCCAATTTACATTTTTTAATGTTATAATTGAATATTTTTTCAAAATCTGGAAAATAATAGTTATGGAATACTGCTAAAATACACAGATAAACCCCCAATGTTATTAAACAAGCTTTATACTGTTGAAAACCTATTAAAGAAATTTCTAATAGGAATAAAGCTATTAGATACTGTTTAAAGTTTTTATCTAAATTTATGGTCAAAATAACACCTTTTTAAAATTTTACAATTTTTTTATCCTTATTTTTACGATTACAGTATAAATTTAATTTCTAATTTAATTTTAATTTTAATTTTAATTTTTAATTCTTACCACCAGCGATATAGAATCGCAATTTGATATATTTTGTTTTATAATGTGTTGAGCAGTTAGACTTTATAAAGTCCGGGATTGAATTCAAAAATTAGACTTTATAAAGTCCCATTGTGCTTTTAATTTAGCAACATAGTTGCTGATGTAAATAGCTACACTACTAAAGGTGAAATAATGGGACTATTTAGCAAAAAAGACGATAGCGAACAATTAATGCACACTCAAAGAGATTTAGTAAGATTCATTGCAAGAGATGAAGTAGAATCTCTTAAAAAAGATATAGAATTAGAATCTGTGAAAAAAGACATTAAATACTTAGAAAGAGAACTTTTAGAGTTCAGAATGAACAAAATAGCAAAAGAAACTGTCGAAAAAGATAATTTCTATGAAGAAATTTCAGAACTTAAAAGAAAAGCACCTAAAACAATGTAAAATGTAATGTAAATAAGTTTTTAGTTGTTTAGCACTTTTTTAAGTTTAAAATCAATTATGAGCTAAAATATTGTTAGTTTACATGATTTAATACTCTTAATTACCAATTTGAATAATATCATAAATTTGTAAATAATAAGTCTACAAAATTTACTATTTATTTTAAAATAATCCATAACTAATAGGTAAATAACCTCTGAATGTCTTAACGTATGTAATTTCAATAAATTAGATATTACATACTTTAATTTTATTATTTAACTTTAAATTAATGTTAATTATTAAATTAAAAAGTTAATAATATATAAATTACAAAATTAGCCATGTAAATCAAATAATTACATAAAAATTATAAAATAGAATTAAAAATACCAAATAATGATAAATAGGCATAATTACAAAAGGTGAGTAAAATGGGATATGCACAACCACCAGGATTAGACATTAATCAGTTAAACAATTACAAATTAATGGGTAAAGGATTTTTAACAATTAATGATAAGGTTAAATCTGAAAGAATAGCTTATGTAGAAGTAGATTTATCTATGAAACAAAGTGTAATATCTACTGAAACTAACGAAGGTATTTTAAAGTCCGTAAGTGAAAATATAGATGCAGAAGGTAGTATAACTACAATTAAAGGTACTCACAGGTGTTTTATGGCACTTAACGGTGTAGTGCCACATACTAGTACTGACCAAGATGTGGTATCATACTCAGCTACAGGAGTGGCTAAAACATACTCTACATTTGGAGAAACTATTTCTGAACTGTCTGGAAAACAGTTAACAAGCCCTTCGATATTAAGGTTAGAACTTATTGGTTCTCAACCAATAACCCCTGATAAAATATTAATTAAAGGTTTAGACTACTTTGGAAACCCCGTTGAAGAAGAATTGCACTATGAAGCCATAGAAATAGTTAAGGGTATCACTTTATTCTCAAAAATAACGGAAATAACATTCCCTGCTACTTTGAAAAATGTAACTGCGTCAATAAAGACACTTCCGAGTGTTAGATATGGGAAAATGACTAAAGTACCTAAATTTTCATTACAATTGGCATTATTTGATACATCAAATAATTACGAATATTTGCAATCAGTTCAAATTAACAACATTATGATACTTGAAAAGCCTAATTTCAAAGCTAGCGGTAAGGAAGAAGCACTCCAAGAGCAAATTAAGTTTATTATTGGAAATGCAAACCATGACATTGTGTTGATTGAAAAATTACCTCCATTATTAGAGGAATAATTTAAATAATCGCATAATTGGTAATGTAAATTAAGCTAAAATAACTGAAAATTAATATTTTAAAAGTAATATTTTAAAATTTAATCATTTAATATTAAATATATTCATAAAATAACTGAAAATTATGGGATAAAATGGTTACAGTAGAAGAATATTTAAAAAATAGTTCAAAGGAAGTAAAATTACCTTCGGGAGTAGTTTTTAGAATTAAAACGATTAGCACAATTGATGTAATTGAAGCTTTTGAAGACCCCGTAATATTTGCAAAAATGTTCAATGAATCTGAAAATGCAAAAAGTGGAAAAAATAAAGATAAAGATAAAGATAAAGATGTCGGAATGACTAATGCTGAAAAAGGTAGTCTTTTATTTTCTAAAATCCCCCAATTGGTAGAAAATAACATTGTAGAGCCTGCAGGTATCAAATGGCACCAATTAACCGGTGAAGACAAAGAATTTTTGGCAAATGAGATTGTTTTAAAGCAATTGAATGTTCCAGACGGTATCAGTAACTTTCGTGCGGAATAACAGTAGAAATATAGATTATATAGCAAAACGTTATGGGGTTCTTCCTTCTGATATTCTCGGTATTTCAAGGAATTCTACATTGTGTTATTCAATTAATTATGCAGTATTAGTTAATTCCTTAAACGAAGAATATTCTGAAAAAAGTAAATCTAAAGGTAGTAGTGTTCAAAAGATTTCCAACGATGAACTTATTCAATATCAGAAAGAAATTTCAAATTACTTTTAATCCATTTAGATTAATTATTATTCTATTATAAATTAAATTATGTTTAATTTATTGAGAATCCCCATAATTTTCTTAAATTATCGATTTAAGAAATAAATATAACCTACGGGTGAATACTATGATGTCAATCATACGTGCAATTATGTCATTTTTCTCAAGTAAAAAAATGAAAGGTGCAATCGAATCTACGGGAGAAAGCTTAGTTAAAATTGGAAAGAAAACAGGCGATTCTTTTGAAAAAGCTGGACAAAAAATAGTTTCCAATAAAGACAAGATTAAAGAACTTGGCGAAAAAACAGCGGAAGTAGGTTCGCATATGGAGACTATTGGTAAAGGTGTCAACAGTGCGGAAAATCTAATTGGTGGTTCCAATAATAGTACACAATCTCAGGGTTCAAATCAAAGCTCAGGTCAGGGTTCAAATTCTTCTAACTCTTCAGGAATAGGTGGCATATTTGAAGCTATTGGGGCTAATATGGGTGATATTTCAAATATACTTATTGCAATTACATCAGTCATAGACTTATGCACCATATTACAACCAGTTTTAGCAGGGATTTTTACCACAATTGCAGGGGTCTCAATACAAGCTTGGTTACCTCCATTATTGGCAATTGCTGCAGTAGTTGGTACAATAACTATCGCAATAAGTGCTTTTAAAAAAGCATGGGAAGAAAATTATGGCGGAATTCAAGAAAAAGTTGAAAAACTTAAAGAAAGCTTTGGGGGAATAGCAGAAAGAATATCTGGAGTTATCAATAGAGTTATGGAGTATATAACTTCATTATATGATCAAATAATAAATTCTACTGTAGTACAAGATACTATTATAACGGTTATTGATTGCCTCCAAACGGGTGCGGACAATTTTACTGAACTTTTCGATTTCATATGTGAAAAAGTGGATTCCATGGATTTTTCATGGATAGATTCATTAATTAGTCAAGTTTCAAACTTTTTAGCAAATGTATTGACTGGAATACCACCTCTGCTACAATGGCTATGTGAAAATAGTAAAATATGGCTTGAAAAAATTAAAGAAGTCATAAATTGGCTTTTCAAAGCGTGGGAAGAAGACTTTGGCGGTATTAGAACTACTATCACAAACTTGGCTAAATCCTTAGCATGGTTTGTAACTCAAGCATTTAAAGCATTTGAATGGGTATTCAAAGGTGTAACATGGCTTTATAATAATTGGGATACAATATGGGCAAATATGCTGAAATCCATCGAGCCGATGGTAGATAATCTGATAAACTTTGCAAAATTCGTCATAAATTTATGGATTAATGTTTCTTCAAGTATAAAAGATGCTTGGAATGGTATTGTAGAGTTTGTTGAATCCAGCTTAAATAATATCGTAAATATGGCAAATTCTTTAATACGATGTATCAATGCAGCAGCACTTCCTGGAGTAGAACCTATAAAATTGTTAGAAGAAGTTGATTTTTCCGCGTATCAAATAGAATTATCGGGTGCAGATGAACTTAAAAATGCAATAGCCGAGATAGAAAAGCTTAAAACTGAATTTTTCAAGCCTGCACACGAAGGTGAAGACAAAGATAAGGATAAAGAAAAAAATAATATAAATCTTACGATTAATAATCCTCAAATAAAATCATTATCTGAAATGCTTGAACAGGTGGAAGAATACACCGCAGCTTTAAACTCAGGTGATTTATTATGATGAAAATAAAAGTCAAAACAGATAACCATGAGTTGTTAATGGGTGAAAAAGATTTTGAAGTAATATTTTTAGGATTACCGGGTACTTCAGAAATTAAATCAAAGATTCATACTTTAAAATCTCCATTTATTGATGGAGAAATTTACGTAGATAACCAATTAAAACCTTTAAAATTTAAATTGAAAGGTATTATCACAAGTAATATCAAAGAAAACATTAATTTACTTAGAAAAGTATTCAATCCAAAGAAAAAAGGAACTTTAACCTACATTGAAGATAATGTAGAAAAATCAATCGAATTTATAGCAAATACAGTTCCAAAGTTTGAATACTCGACTTACGATTATCAAAAGTTTTTAGTTGAAATCTACTGCCCAGCTCCAATATTAAAGTCAAAACTAATTAAAAAAGAAGTAACTTCCTCAACGGGTTTGTTTAAATTCCCATTTTCTACAACTAAAGCAGGTATACCAATGGGAACCCGTTTAAGTACCACAATCATTGAAAATAACGGAGATTTAGATGTTGATTACATTCTTGTAATTTCAGGACCGATGACTGCACCGATTGAGATTAAAAACAATACAACGAATGAAATCATAAAATTAAGAAAATCGTTAACGGTTCATGAAAAACTAATAATAGATACAAAAAATAAAAATATTGAGCTTTTAACTGAAACATCAAAAGTAAGAGCTTTTAACTATTTAAATCCAGATTCAAGACTTTTTAAACTTCGAGTGGGTGGAAACGAAATAGAATATACGACTGCAAATGAAGCAGAAGTTGGTAATCTAGCTATTTCGTATAAGGAGAACTATATTTGGTAGTTGATTAAAAGTGAGAAAGATTTTGTTTTAAAATAAATATCTTTTATTTTTTTACAAAATAATATTTTGATAAAACACTCGACTTATTTAAAATTATTAAATCTTTATTATAATTCATTTATTCATTAATTCGTTATTTAACGACTAATTAACAATTTAACAATTAAATTTATAAAATATTTCATTTAGGTGATAAAATGGAATTTTCAATGCCGTTTGACAGCGTAGGTGCTGACGAAAGGCTTTATAGTGCGGAAGATTTTGCAGATTTTTTTAAAATGTTTGTCTCTAATGGAGTAAGTGGTCTTTACGATAATTTAAAAGTTTCTGCCAATGGTCAAAATATGAAAACTTCAGTTGGTGTAGGAACTGCAATGATTAACGGTAAGTATTATAAAAACACTGAACCGATTGAATTTTCACACATGGCTTTATCTCCCGGGCAAAATAGAATCGATAGAATAGTTTTAAGACTCGATAACTCTGAATCGAATAGAAACATTAAATTAATGCTCTTAACAGGTGCAACTTCTGACAATCCTCAACCACCTATATTGACGAGAGATGAAAATGTTTACGAACTCTCAATTGCACAGGTTAAAGTTACTGGCGGTAGGAATTACTTAACCCTGGAAGATATAATTGATGAAAGAGCAAACATAGACGTTTGTGGAGTTATACGCTCTTCAAATCAAGAAGAAACTGTTGAAAATTGGTTTATTGACCTACATTCTAAACTTGCATATTTACTTAATACCTATGATAATTTTGTTGCAAACGCATCTAAAATAATATCAAAAACTTCTGGTGTAATAAATACTACTTACGATGAAAAGATATATTTTTTTATACCTGATTATGCCAGTGCAGTAGAAATAAGAATATTCGGTAGAAAACCAAGTTCCACTATTACAGAACATAATCATGGCGAACACCTACATAGTCATTATCGTTCAAATGCCAGTAAAGGTTGTGGTGGTTATATGGTATATACTAATAAGACACGAGTAGGTTCTGGAGTAACTACTCAAATACCTGCATTTCCAAATGGTTTAAACTTAAAAATAAATAATAATGCTGTAATTGGACCTTTTGGGGATGGGACAAGCGAAATGGATACTGGATGGATAACAATCACTAATAATGTTAACAAAAATAGTTCAAATTATTTAGAATTATTGGCTACAACGGCAGGTTGTGTAGCGGACATAGAAATAAGATATGTTTAAATTAATTAACTATTTTTTATTTTTTATGATAATTTAAATTAAATTTTAATTAAGGTGTTAAAATGGTATATGATACTGGAAATTCAAATAATGAAACATCTGATAATTCATTTCCTACAACTAATTTATTATCCTATTATAAATTTGATGAGACTTCAGGTACCATTGCTAAAGATGAAACTGGTTTAGATAATGGTACTTATATAAATACAACGTTTGTAGGAGGTATAAAAAATGGTGCAGTTAAAACAAGTTCTTCAGGGGGGTATGTAAAGACTACTCCAAAAGATATAAATCGATATTTTACGATTTCTTTATGGTATAATCATAACGACCCTAATAAATATAGACAAATATATGGTGAAAAAACGTGGTGGAGTACGTCTTCTACAGATACATGGCGAAATAGAGTTTGTGTTTCGGTTCGTGATAATAATAAAGTACAATTTAAAATTAGAACAAAATGTATTTATAATGATTATGGGGATGTTTGGTATATTACAAACAATATAATCTCGGAGGGTTGGAATCATATTGTTTGTGTTAGGGATAATGAAATACTAAAAATTTATGTAAATGGTGTTGAACAAAATACAACGAGAGGGATTCATAAAGAATATAATCAAGAAAATTATGATTTGAGAGAACAACGAGATAATATGGCGGGTTTTGGTATTTCATGGGGTTCACATTATTCCATACAATATTATGATGCAATAATCGATGAAGCCGCCATATGGAATTGTGCTTTAACTTCAAGTCAGATAACTGATTTATACAATAGCATATGCCCAGATAAAGAACCACCCCTAATTACTTTCGATACAACTCTGATATCAATAAATCAAGACCAAGAGTTTAAAATTAGTGCAAATATTACCGATGCTTCAGGAATTAAAGAAGCTAAACTTAAAGTTACTAATCTAGATAATAATGGTATAACTGAATACATAATGGGTTATAATCCATCAACTACTCAGTATGAGGTTAGTTTATCATTACCTGCGAATATAAACAATTATAGTTGTAAGATATTTGCAGAAGATTTTTATGAAAATATCTCTGAATCAAGTTTAAAACAAATAACCATTAAAGATACTGAAGAACCCATAATAACAGTAAATCCCGATACTATATTAAATGTTGAACCATTAAATCCTATTTCAATAAGTGCGACAATCACAGATAACATACAAGTTTTAGAAGCAAAAATATATTTAGATGGTACTTATTATGATAATTATTCAAGTAAATTGGGAAATATTTATAATTTCAATTTAAATGGTTTAGAACCTGGAACTTATTCAGTTTTAATTAAAGCCAAAGATAGTTCAAATAACCTTGGAACGAGTGTTCCAATAACTTTAGTTGTAAGTGATAAAGAACCGCCAATAATTACAGATTTTATAGTGGATTCAAAGTTAGATTTAACCTATAATGGTATGGATTACAATATTCCAATATCTGCAAGAGTAATTGATAGATATTCAGGCGTTAAAGATGTAAAATTACTTATTAATAATAAAGAAGTAACTTCACTTTCCGGTTCAGAATTATATTCTACAGTATTAACATTAAAAAATAAAGGTATTTATTCATTAAAACTTAAAGCTACAGATTTACAAGATAATATAAGTTATTCTAATGAAATAGTTGTAAATATAGTGGAATTGTTTAACGTTAGTACATTAAAAGAAAAATATACAACTGAAAACAGTATTAGACTACCAAGTACTGTTAAAAGTTATTTTGGTATCAAATCAGTCAAAGCTTTTGTAAATAATAAATATTATAAAGATTTGGAATACATAAGTAACGAAACGTACCAATTTGAATTAGAAATGGATAAATATCAAGATTATGAAGCTTATATTCAAATTGAAGACGTTAATGGAAACTTGGGCTTTTCTAAGCCTTTTGTAGTTCGCCGTACAATACCCGCTAAAGATTATAGAATCCCAATAATTAAAGTATTAAATGGTGATTTTGAAGTTGAGGAAATCCTTGAACCGATTTCTATCATCTGGGATAGGAGTTTCTATGAAGCAGGGACTTTTGAACTTCGTTTACCATTAAATAATAAAGCTTTGTCTTTAAAAATGGGCAAATATATTTTAATGAATGATAAAATTGGTAGAATTACTTCAATAAATGATAAAGAAACTTTCTGCGACATTAAAGGAGAAACAGGTTTAGCAATCTTTAAAGATAGGATAATTGTTCCATTATCGGGACAGACCCACGATTCTATAAATTCAAGTGCTGAAACAGTTTTAAAACATTATGTTACGAACTGTTTAAGAGGTTCTGGAGTTTATGAAAAATTATCTGTATCTTTTAATAATTCAAGAGGTAAAACAATTGAATACCAAGCAAGATATGAAAATCTTTATGATACTTTGGTTAAAATTGCTCAATTATCGGGTTTAGGTCAACGAGTTTATTATAATGATAATAAACTATACTATGATATTGTAGAAAGTAAAGATAGAACTTATAATCAAGATATTAACCAAATTGTTGAATTTTCAAATCGTTTTGCAAACATTACTGATGTAGAATATCAGGAAGAGCTTGCAGAATCTAAAAACTTCATATATATCGGTGGAAGCGGTGAAGGTCTTAATAGAATTATAAAGACCTATGAAACTATAGGTGAAGAATTAAAAGAAGTCTTTTTAGATGCTAAAGACTTAAAAGAAGAAGAGTTACTTAATCGAGGAATTCAAAAGCTTCAAGAATATCGAGAAAAAATAGTTTTAAAAGGTAAAGTTTTAAATCAACCATTTGAATATGGTTCAGATTGGGATTTAGGCGATGTAGTATCGGTTTATTATGATAAAAGAGATTTATTATTTAACTTAAAAATTGTAAAAGTTCGAGAGGTCTTTGAAATAGATAAGACCTGCATCGAAGTAACTTTTGGAGATGAACCTATTAATATTTTTAGATTAATTAAAGGTAAGTTCTCCGAGTTAGATGCTGTAAAGCATATTTAATTATTTATTATTTACTTTTTTTATTATTTTATTTACGTTCAACTTTAATATTTCTATGTACGTCAATATAACCATCATGCGTAGTACTTAATTTATTAAATATATCAAGTAATATGTGGGATTCGCAACTCGAGCTGGTAAGTTTTAATACTTTGATACCAATTGCTATTTCCAATGTATCTTTACTTTTATTCATATGAAGTCCTATTATATCCCCATAATCCATATATTGATTATTATTTTCGTCATACGATATTATTCTAGGCATATATTCCCCCTCATCTTTAGTTTTATCCTACGATAATATAATAATTAGAATTAAAACTATATATACCCCCTGTACGTACAACGTATTATTTGATAAAATATCCTCATGTGGGGGGCCAAGCCATGCCCCTAAGTCCCGTACACTAAATTACGGGACTAAGATATATCGAGGGACTTCGATATATTAACGATATGGGGTGAAATGTTTTTAATCCCGTGTAGTGTGAGTAAACTTTGCAAGTCCTTACTAAGCTATGCCTTTTATAGCCCTAACAGAGAGCAGTTTACTTAGTGTCTTTTTGAGATTTTCTTTAAAAACTCTTTAAATTAAAAAATAAGTTCAATAAGCCCGTAGATAGATTTTAAAAAAATAAGCGTATAACGTACTTAAATAAAGCTATAAAACTATAAAATAACTACTTTTTTATAAATGATAACTTAAATAAAACAGATTTTAAAACTAAGCTTAAATAAAACTTCAATAAAAGAATACGCGGAGACCGCGATTTGAACGCGGGTTGAGCAGAGCTCAACGGGATTAGCAGTCCGGAAAGTTGACAGGAAACTTTTTTTCATTATTAAAGAATTTATAAAACTTTTTTGTAAAAAATGAATTATTATATCGATAATCCATAGAGTTAAGGCACTTTTTAGGCTACGGGATTAAAATAGTTGATTATATGTAGTCCTTTGCGTTGTGTGTAAACTTTTTTTAAAAAATAATATTTTTTTAATCCCGTGTACTTTCCTAATTAATATATTTATCCTACTTTTAAAATTTAATTAGATAACAATTTTATAATATAATATACAACAATAATATTATAATTCAAAGCTAAATTAATGTATTTTATACAATAAAATATAATATATGGGATGCTAAAGATTAAAAAGGTGGTTAAAATAACTGAATCATTTAAACCTAAAAAGTTAGAGCTAATAACTGACGATTTTAAAAAAATAAATATGAAAAAATTAGGTGATTTATTTCCAGAAATTTTAACAGAAATAGAAAGAGATGGAGAAATAATTAAAACAATTAACGTAGATAAATTAAAAGAATTAGTGGGCGATTGTGCATCTAATGATATAGAACAATATGAATTAATTTGGGCCGGCAAGCAAAAAGCTAAAAATATGGTGAACGAACAAATCACTAAAACTTTAAGACCTTGTATAGATGATTCTGTTGATTTTGAAAATTCTGAAAATTTATATATTGAGGGCGACAATTTAGACGTTTTAAAAGTACTTTTAAATTCTTATGCGAGTTCAATTAAAATGATTTATATTGACCCACCATACAATACGGGTAAAGATTTTATTTATAAAGATAATTTTAAAATGAGTAATAAAGAATATGAATCTACTGCAGGCATAATTGATGAAGAAGGAAACAAATTAGTAACTAATCAAAAAACAAACGGTTATTATCATAGTAAATGGTTAAATATGATGTATCCACGTTTAGACCTTGCAAGAAAATTATTAAGAGATGACGGTGTTATTTTTATTTCTATTGATGATAACGAAGTTGATAATTTAAAGAAAATTTGTGATGAAATTTTTGGAGAAGAGAATTTTGTTGGAAAAATTAGTCGTAAACAAAGTAGTGGTTCTAAAAACGATACTGGAACAGATCGATTAATTAAAAATGTTGATAAATTAATAATCTATTCAAAAGGGGACTTTGAATTTTATCCGGTATTGGAAAAAAATAATAAAAAATATACGCTGTATGATAACGAAGGATATTATTCATTAAGGGCTTTAGAAATGCAAGGTGGTGACGATAGTCTAGATTTAAGGCCAAATATGGGGTATTCAATATATCATAATCAAGAAAATAACGACTTAATTATTAAATTTGATTATTCACTAACTGATGAAAAAATATATCAAAAACCAGATCAAGAATTGGTATCTAAAGGCTATGCGATATATAGACCTAGAACAAGAGGTTCTAAAGCAGGTATTTGGAGATGGGGTAGTGAGAAGTTTGTTAATGAATTTAATAATGGAAATATATTATTTAAGGAAAATAGGGTCTTTCAAAAAGAACGAAAGAAAGAATTTATAGAAAAATTCCCTGATTCTTTATGTTTAGAGTTTATTAATACACTAGGGACATCTGAATTAAAAAATCTATTCGATAATAAAAAAATATTTGATTTTCCAAAACCATCTTCATTTATTAAAAAATATATAATACATTCATGCAATAAAAACGACATAATTTTAGACTTTTTCTCAGGTTCGGCAACGACAGCACACGCTGTAATGCAATTAAATTCAGAAGATAACGGAAATAGAAAATTTATAATGGTTCAACTACCGGAAGAAACAGATCCTAAAAAAGAAGCTTATAAAGCAGGTTATAAAAATATTTGCGAAATCGGTAAAGAGAGAATAAGAAGAGCGGGAAACAAAATAAAAGAAGAATTAAAAGAAAAGAATTCTCAAACGAAAGATGGAAAGACAATTAATATTTCAGAATTAGACTTTGGATTTAAAGTTTTTAAATTGGATTCATCTAATATGAAAGATTTATATTACCCATTAAACGAAGTAACTCAAACTAAACTAATGGATTATTCCGATTTATTGAAAGAAGATAGAACAGAAGAAGATTTATTATATCAATTAATGTTGGATAGAGGTATTCCAATATCTGCAAAAGTACAAATTAATATAATCAATGGTAAAAAAGTATTTAATATTGATAACGGCTATTTAATAGCTTGTTTTGATAACAGTGTTGATTTAGAACTAATTGAAGCCATATACAACGAACTACCCAAAACAAAAGGCAAACCAAAATTCGTATTTAGGGAATCTTCATTTATTGATGATTCAGATATGATTAATGTTATGGAATATCTAAAAACAAAAATATATAAAAAGACTAACGAATTGGATACAAATGTAAGGGTGATTTAATGAAGCACTTGCATTTTAAAAAACAAAAGTTTCAAGAAGATGCCGTTAATTCTGTTTGTGACGTTTTTATGGGGCAGATACCTCAAGATAAATGGTCTGAAAAAAATAGTAATATCACCTTATCAAATGATGATTTATTAAATAATATTACAAAAATTCAAAAAGATAACAATTTAGAATTATCTAAAACTATTGATAAAGATGATATTAATTTAACTATTGAAATGGAAACAGGAACTGGAAAAACTTATACTTATATAAATACGATTTATGAATTAAACAAGAGATACGATTGGTCAAAATTTATAATCGTTGTACCGAGTATAGCAATTAGAGAAGGTGTTTTAAAATCTTTTGAAGATATGGAAGAACACTTTAAATCAATTTATGGTAAAAAAATTAATTACTTCATATATAACTCAAAAAATCCCAGTAAAGTACGAAATTTTACAAAAAATAACGATTTAACAGTAATGATAATCAATAATCAAGCTTTTAATACAAAGGGATATAACAAAATTCACCACAGAACAGAACAAGGTGAAGCATTAATTGAGAGTATAGGTAAAATTCGACCGATTGTTATACTAGATGAACCCCAAAGTATTGAAGGCAATGCAACTAAAGAAAATCTTAAAGAGTTTAACTCATTATTTACACTCCGTTATTCGGCTACACATAGGGAAACATACGATATGGTTTATAAGTTAGATGCGGTAGATGCCTTTGATATGAACTTAGTCAAAAAAATAGAGGTTACCGGAGTTACCATTGAAGGAAGTACTGGAACTCACGGATATTTACGTTTAGACGAGATTATAAAAAGTAACAAAGACCCAGAAGCAAGAATAGAAATAGAAGTAAATACATCTAAAGGGATTAACAAAAAAGTTATTAGAATGAAAACTGGCGAAAATATTTATAATAAATCCCAATTAGAACAATATAAAGGATATATAATTGATAAAATTGATGCAAAAAATGGTTATGTTGAATTTACAAATAATAAAAAAATAGAACTGTATAAATTATACGGTGAGCCAAATATACAACATAAGCGAAGAGCCCAAATCCGTGAAACTATTCGTTCGCACCTTGAAAAAGAAATAACAAACTATAAACACGGTATAAAAACTATTTCATTATTTTTCATTGATAAAGTAGCTAAATATAGACAATATGATGAACAAGGCAATAATTTAGATGGTGAATATGTACAGATGTTTACTGAAGAATATACAAATTTATTAGAGGAATATCTTAAAAAGGAAATAGTTAAGAATAATCCTGATTTACTAAATTATTTAAAAAATATAACGCCAGAAGAAACACATTCGGGATACTTTTCAATCGATAAAAAAAATAAACAATTTAAAGATCCAAAAAAATCCGAACTATATGGAAAAGGTTCTGAAAAATCTTGTAAAGATGTTGACGCTTTTGATTTGATAATGAAAGATAAAAAAAGATTATTAGATTTGAAAAATCCTGTTAGATTTATATTTTCACACTCGACACTTAAGGAAGGTTGGGATAATCCTAATGTATTTCAAATTTGTATATTGAGGGATTCAGATGCTACAATAACTAAAAAGAAGCAGGAAGTCGGTAGAGGGTTAAGACTCTGTGTAAATCAAAACGGGGAACGTATAGATTCAGAAACTGAAAATATTGATTCTTCAGATATAAATGTTTTAACAGTTATTGCAAATGAATCTTATGAATCGTTTGCGGGAGCATTACAAAAAGAGTTCTGTGAAAACTTAAGAAGTAGACCGTTGCAAATAACATTTGAATTCTTAAAAAATAATTTAAAAATAGATGGAAAATCTATCGAAGAAAAATTTGCTAAAAAAATTCATAAAAATCTTGGATTATATGATTATATAAATGATAATGCTGAATTAACTGAAGAATGTAAGGAACTTATAAAAAATAACAAATTAGAATTAATAGAACCACTTCACGAATACAAAGAACCTTTAACATTATTATTACAAAATATAATTAACAAACGAGATAGTGCATTATTTATCCAAAATGGTAATAAACCTAGAAAAAGAGCTAGATTAAACATAAATAACATAAATAACCCTAATTTTAAAAAACTATGGGATTATATAAATATTAAAAGTTATTACACTGTTGATTTCGATAGTGATAAACTTATAAAAAACTCAATTGAGAAAATTGATGAAGAATTAACTATGGATAATATAGTTATAAAAATTGAAAGGAGTAAAATTGAGAAAATTAATGAAGAAATCAACTCTAAAAATGTAAAACACGATAATGAAGTTGTAGAAAGTCAAGCTTCAACTACCTCGAAATATGATTTAATTAATCAAATTGTAAATAAAACTAAATTAAAAAAAGTTACCATTATAAAAATATTAACAAATATTAAAGAAGAACAATTCAATAAATTTAAACAAAATCCTGAAGAATTTATTAGAAATGTATCTAATATAATTAATAAAGAAAAAGGTAGGTTAATTATTAAAAATATAAAATATCATAAGACTAATGATAGGTTCCCATTAGAGATTTTTGAAGATAATGTTCGTATTCAAGATAATTACATTGAAAACCTTAAAAAATATATTTATGACATTTTAAAATATGATTCAAACGTTGAGAAAGATCTTGCAAATGAGTTGGATAACTTTAATAAATTGGAAGTATTTGCAAAATTACCAAAAGGAAAATATACTATAGATACCCCCGTGGATAGTAAATTTAGTCCAGATTGGATAATGGTTTTTGATAATGAAGATTCCGAGATTAAAAACGCGTATTGTGTCTTTGAATCAAAAGGTACTATTGATGATTCACATTTACGAGAAATAGAAAATATTAAGATTGAATGTGCTAAAAAACACTTTGAAGCCATTTCTGGAGATAATATATTATTTAAAGTTGTAAGCGATTTCAATAATATTAACAACCACATTAAGTCTCAAAAAATATAATATAATTATTTATTATTTTTTTAAACTATTTTTTAATATTTAATTTATTACCTAAAAATTTACTTAAAAAGGGTTATATATTTTTAAAAATAAAATTGTTATATTATAAGTTTAAGGTGTTTATTTTGTTTGAAAATTTTATTATCGAATTAAAAGAAAAATATGTAAATATCAAAGAATCATTATATTATAAATTAAGGTATCCTAATGATTTAAATCGTAGGGTAAGGTACAATATAGTATTTATTGTAATAGTTATATCATATATTATATTTTCTTTTAATCACGTTTGGATAAATAATAATTTAAAACAAGCAACTATTTTTTCACTAATATTTAATAATATATTTACAATATTATCCATCTATTTAACAGTATTTGTAATAGCCATTGCATTAAAACCTAAGATAGATACAAATAATATTGGAGTAAGCTATGCAGTTAATTCTTTTCAAAATGGAACTATTGTTTTTACAATATTCTTTTTATTTTTTGTTTCATTAGGATTATACTTTCAAGGCACTAACCATTATTATATTATATTACTCATAACAATAATTTGTGATATACTGTTCGTATTACTTTTTATTGACCTTATAAAACCCATACTAGATATTAATGGTATTTCTTGGATTGCTTTAAACAATTTACTTAATTATTTACCACCTAATAATTTTAAAATAATAAATACTTCGAAAGATTACAAAATAGTGAAAGAACATTTTGATAATATAATATCTACTCCTTTAAAAAGTTATGAATCAAATGCTGAAATGTTTGAAGAAGTAATAGATATATTACCAATTAGCAAAAATTTTAAAGTGAAACTTAAAGAAATTGAAAATTACTTATTAGAACTAGATTTTAAATTAATCGATTGTAAAGTTAGTACGAATATTATTTCAATACATATATCCACATCCCAAATACTTAAGGAGTATCAAAAACAGAATTTAAAGAAAAAATTGCAATCTTGTATTATATATAGTACAGATACAAAAAAATTTAATGAATCAAAATATAATAAATATTTGGATGATTATACTTCGATATTATACAATATTTCCTCCAAATACGAATTTAAACAAGTATACGATATGATAATAGACTTGTTAGAACATATCATCCAAAAAGGAACACCCGATAAAGATTATTCTGACATTTTAAAGATATTTCGAGAATATGTACTGGATTTAAAAATAGATGACCCAGTAATCTCATACTTTATTTCAAACGATAAAGACTTACCAAAATCTAAAAATCCAAAAGTAATTAACGAAATAATCGATTTACGCGATAGTCTATTAAAGGTTAATAAATACCTTTTTTACGGGACGCAATATCGCCCTAATTTAGGTTATTATATTTATTATACTGAAATTAAAACAGTTTTAAATTGCGAAGGTACACCTAAAGAAAAAGAACAGTTGCTTCACAAACTATATGCAAAATATTATTATTTATTAACACAGATTGTTATAAATAATAATACATTATCGGAAATGGATAAAATAAATATATTATATGAAGAATTACACTTAGTAAATTATGATTATGTTTTGACGACACGTTTTGATGAATATGATTTTATATGCAATATTAATAATATACCTTACCATAATAATGTTTTATACCTTAATCTTGCTTATTATATACTTTATAATATGGAAGAATATAATCCCGGATGGATTGAATTAATTTTAAAAATGTACAATGAATATAATATGAATGATAGAAATGGAATGAATATAATCCCAAATTACAGTTTTTTATATCCTTATAGGCCAGTGTTATTTTATATATTATATTGGTATGGATATAAAGATGTTAAAGATATTTTGGAATATTCGGAATTTCAAGAAACTAAAGAAAATAATTTACTCTTAAGGGCTTTAAATGAGTTAACTTATGAGAATGTGGAAATTTATGGGGTCAATGCAGTATATTTTGAAAAATTTAAAAAAGATATTAGTATACTGGCTGAAGAATATTATAAAAATGACAATTTAGTTTAATATAAATATAGTAATTTATGCCCCATAATTTGGTGACCATTTATATCCATATCGTAGCCCTATAATAAACCCTATCCCATTTAAGGTAACGTAACTTCCCACAATACGATTCGTAAAAATGTTAATAATTTTTAACATGGGCGGTAATGAAGATATTTGAAAACCCAAAAATAAAACAAGTAATGTTCCCAAAAAACCTATGTCCTCAACAAAATTATATAAATCATATGCAAAATATCCAACTAACATATCAATTCCAAAAAATATCACTGGCGGCCCATAAATTGAATTCATGTTATCACCATTAAATAAATTATATATAATAATTTTAATATAAAACTATATATAATATATTGATAAAAAAAGGGTGAAATTATGGGAAAAACAATATATGAGGTTTTAGGGGTAGCTGTAGTTTTATTTGCATTTTATCATATAATAGTAGCATTGCATAATGCAGGTTTAATACTGAATTAAACTATAAAATTAAAAAATAATATATAAAAAGAAGAATTAAAAATAAAATAAATTACCAAATATAATTCTCTTCATACGAAATAGATAGATTACCGACCTCCGATTCGTTTGCAGTATTATATTCTATTTCATTTCCACCCACTCGAAGTTTAAAGAGTCTTGAATCTGGATTTAAATAGTTAAAAGCTCTTAGCTTTGACGTTTCAGTTAACAGTTCAATATTTTTATTTTTTGTATCGATTATAAGTTTTTCGTGAATCGTTAACGATTTTTTTATATTTATAATTTCATTCGTTGTATTGTTTTTAATCTCAATCGGTGCAGTCATCGGTCCTGAAATTACAAGTATGTAGTCAACGTCTATATCACCGTTATTTTTAACGATTGTAGAACTTAAACGGGTTCCCATTGGTACACCGTCACTGGTTGTAGAAAATGGGAATTTAAACAAACCCGTTGAAGAAGTTACTTCTTTTTTAATTAGTTTTGACTTTAATATTGGATTTGGACAATAGATTTCAACTGAAAACTTTTGATAGTCATAAGTTGAGTATTCAAACATTGGAACTGCATTTGCTATAAATTCGATTGATTTTTCGCTTTCTTCTTCAATATACGTTAAAGTTCCTTTTTTCTTTGGATTGAATACCTTTCTAAGTAAATCAATGTTTTCTTTGACATTACTTGTTATAAGTCCATTAATTGTAAATATTAAAGAGTTCAAATGGCTATCGAGGTAAATTTCACCTTCAACGAATGGGGATTGTAAGGTATTAACCATTGATTTAGTTTCAGAGGTTCCCGGTAATCCTAAAAATATGATGTCCCCAGATTCTTTTAAAATTAATTCATCTTTTGAATCGTTACATTTTACTTTTATAATCATAACAATTCACCATTATATTTTTTACTTAATAGGTCTAATTGCAATCTTGATTCATAAAGTGATTTTACGCTTGGATTATTGATTGTATTGGTAATTGTCACTTGTTTAGAGTTATTTGAATTATCGATATTTTGATTATTATTATGATTTATTTGATTACTATTTGGGAATTTGGGATTTTCAAACGAAATATTTGCAGTTGCAAGGTTTATATGCCCCATGGTTGAAAGAGTTGAACCACCGAACTTACTTGCGAGCTTGTTATAATGTTGAATAACTGAATTTATATTAATTATAATTTCATTCAAGGAATATTGTAATTTATTTATAAGTTCATTGTAAGAGTTTTTGATTGCATTTAATAAAATATCCCATATATTCAATATTTCTTTTGCAAAATCAATATATTTTATAAGTAAATTTTTCATTCCATTTTCTAAATTTTCATATATTTTCGTAATATTTTGATTTATTTCTAAAATTTGTTCCTTTATTGATGAAATATTATTCTTATTTTGATTATTTTTTAATTTATTATTTTATAGACATGAGGGTTAAATGAAATAAAATGTAATTAAAAATTAAAATATTACATTTTGATTTTGAGAGGTCTTAAATTATTTAATATTGAAATGTGACTTTTTTAAAATTCAAGGAATCGATAATTTTATTTTACTAATTTAACCAATAATTCGAACTGTCCTTTTAATTTAAGGTGTTCTTCAAATAGTTTATTGTAATTAGATTGTAGGTTTTGGAGATTTTCTTTTTAAGTCGGCAATCTCCTCATACATATTGTCTTTTTCAACTGCATCCTGTGCGATTTTGTGCATCTTTAATTCTGCCAATTCTTTTTGAACTGCTTTCATTTCGATGTCTTTCTTTGCATCTTCGATATCTTTTTTGATGTCTTCAGCTTCTTCTTTTGCAATTCCTCTAACCACATCTCTTGCAGTTGGAACGAGTGAAGAATTATCTTCTTTACTTGAAAAGAGTCCCATAAGCTCACCTCTTTAATTCAAATTTTAAAATATATTCACTATCAAAAAATAGTGACAGTTTGCAACGTGCGTTCAGTATTTATAAATACTACGTTTTGAAAGTTTTACAAAGATTTATAAAATAGTACTTGGTCAAATTTAGGGATTGAATTATTGAGAAATATTATGATAAAATAAAAATAATTAAATAGAATTTTCAATAATTTTTGAAAATCTTTTTTTGATTTTTTCTTCTTTTTCCTTTACAGCAGGGTAAAAGAAAGGACGTTCTACTTTTCCGCTTTTGGTAGTTCTTCCAAACTCCAAATATTTTGCATATTCTGCAGAGCAAGTTATTTCACATATCATATCATCATAAGATGCGTGAATGGAGTCTTGCAATTTTGTTTTATTCTCATTTGGAGATATTAAACCTCTATGCGGTACTTTACCTAATTTATGCAATCTTTTATAATATTTTTCAGATATTTTTTTATGACCTTTTAAATTCTTTTTTTCATAATAATTTCTTATATTTTCATTTATTCCATTTTCAACTTCGGTTCCAGATTCAACAATTGCTTGATTGATTTCCTTTTCAATGTTCTTATTAATCCTATCAAAATTTGGCATCTTTGAAATATTGATTTTAAACATTTTATCACTATTTTGTTTTTAATTCTTCTTTTCTTTCCAAATTACATCAAAAGTACAATTGCATCGAGGGTGTGCAGGGAGTACTCGTTTAATATCGTCCATTGTATAATCATAGCCTTTGCTTGCTAAATCTTTACACTTTTGGCAAGTGGTTTTATCATAACGTGGCAAAACTCTTGCAATTGCTACCTTATCGATTTCATTTTCAAGTTGTTTATAATAATCTGCCTTTGCCCATAAATCTGCTCTTCTTAATTCAGTTCTAACAGTCATATCGGCTTGATTCTTTGAAATTTCCAAACATTCTTTTACTTTTTTAGCGGTGTTGGTCTTGTTCCCTTTGCCGTGGAACTCATCAATTAATATATTTTAATCGGTTCTTTTGGTCATCGCTTAATTTACCACACTGGTCAAAAGCATAGTTTTTAACAAATTCAATTGCATTTTTATTTTCTTTAATCGGCAAGGCATTTGCTTTTAAGTGATTTTCAATGTTTTCAAATACTAATTTTTTAAAGTTTATTTTATTGAATGACTTTTCTAAAATTTCTTTTAATTTTCCATATTCATTTATTGAAATAGTTTCAATGTTATTTGACGTTTTTAAGGTCTTTTCGTATACTTCTATTGTAGCTTTTTCTATTTCCGTATTAATTGAATTTAAAAGTTCATTGCCCCAGGGTGATAGTTCATCTACTTCATTTAATTCATTAGTTAATTTATTATTTAATTTATTTAATTGATTATTTTTAGCATACTGTTCACTTTTAGTATTTTTATTTTTATTTTCATTATTCGATTTATTAATTTCTTTTTCTTTTAATTCTAATTCCAAACCGTAAATATTTGCAAAATTTGAAATAGTTTCTTCACTTGCCCCAATTTCTTTAAGTTCTTTGATGCAATTAATAATTTTTTCGTGAGTTTCTGAAAGTTCCTTTTTTTCTTCACTATCATCGATTATAAAATGAAATTTAGAAATATTTTTATTGCCATTATTAATGTTATTATCCTTATTATTGCTATTTTCAAACTCCAAATCGATTAATTTATTTATTAATTTTTCAATTCTTATTTTGTATTTTCTTAAAAACTCTTTTCTTTGCTTTCTTAAATCTGTTCTTTTATAGTCTGCACTTCCCGATTTTGTAAAGGCCTCATTGTAGTAAAAAGAACTACAAATGATTTCATCGCACTTATCGAGTATTGTTTTTAAATAACCCGTATCTATTTTAAACGGGATTGCTGTGGTTTTAACATAACCAGGTACTGCCATACCACCCTTAGTTTTTATGTTGCTGATTCCTTTCGCATAATTCTCAATTATATTTTTATATTCCTCTTTATTATCTTCTGTTGGCAAACCAACAGGTTCACCGTTCATAACTTCACCGACACTAACACAAACTGGTGGAGAAACTGCCCTTTCATCGATTAATTTTCCCAAGTTAAATAATAAATCGAATTTCTTTTCAATTGCATTGTAGCAATCTCCCATCATCAATGATTGAGCTTTAAAAACAATTATATTTTTAATATCTTGCCAATGAATTTCATAACCTGATTTTTCCTTAAGTTCCTTCATCTCTAAAATCTTATTTTTTTCATCTTCATCATTTGAATTTTCGCAAAAAACTATTAAATTATTTTTATAATCTTTTTGGAATTCGTGTATAATTATTTCTTCGTTATTGAATGGATTCTCAATTGTATATGTTGAAAATGGGTCCAATCTGTGAAATTTATTTTTTATATTTAATTGATTAATTGTTTTATTAGTTTTATAAATTTGATAGTATCCCGTTCCATAAAGAAAGGCATCTTCGAGTAATTTGGGAATTATCCCTTTATCCCTGCTATTGTAAAATAAATTTGATTCCTCAATCCATTCCTCAATCTTTTCTTTACTTTTGCATTCATCAATTGAATAATTTCCCAAAAGGTCATTTATTAAAGCATTAAAACTTAAATTTGCGGTGGAATCACATTCTAAATATTTCCTATAATTTTTCTTATCGTCATTCATATTAAAAATTTGTAAATTATTATCTATCGTCGTTGATGTGCTGGCACCAACTTCACTACTTCCAAAATAATCCAATATTATTTTTAATATTTTTACACCTGAAAATTATTTAATTATTTATAATTTATTTCGTAATTGAGAAATATTTTATTATTAATTTTTAAATTATTATTAATTTATTATGCCAAATAGCAATCAAATTTAATTTTTGGTTTCCTTAAAATTTTATTCATTCCATAAACTGCAAGCCCTACACTCCAAAAGCTATCACCGTGTCCTTCAGCTGTTTCAATTGCTGTTAAATCACTATTGACTTGCAAAAGTTGATTTATTTGTCTTTGATCGTTAATTAGTTCCATTTGTGGTAAATTTACAGCAGTTTCAAGCTGTGTGGCTATGCTTTTTCTATTTTTAGGCGTTAATATTACAGGTTGCCAATTACCTTCAAGCTCTCCTTTTTCTGCAAAACCATCAAGCTCGCCACGTGTAGCGTCGTAAAATATTGCATCGGTGAAATCCATAATATAGTCATTTATCCAGGTTATTTGTTTATAATAATCTGTTTTATCGAACCATTTTGATAAGATTTGTTTATAACTTGTGCCGTTATCCGTTGAAAATACTGCTAAATGGGAGGGGTGTCTTTTCTTTCCAATATCAAAGCCTGCAACGATTGTACAATTATTATCAATATTATCAATATCAATATTATTTTTAATATTTTTATTATTGATATTATTGATATTATTTTTATTTTCAAAATTATTTTTTAAATTATTATTAATTATTTTCAGAAGTGCTTCACGACTGAAAAAACTGTCTGCAGAATGAACTGGAGTACACATTCTTTCTTTTGCAAATGATATCGGGTTTGTTCTTCGCTCACGGTCTAATTGTTCATAAGTGTACATTTCTGGCCAAAGTACTGTTTTATCTTTATCATTAAAATTGCAGGAAACTTATGCCAATTGACGTTTTCTTTAAAATCTTCGTCAAAGTCCCTAAGTTTAAAGAATAAATCCACATCGCTCTGGGGAGTTCCAACGAGATGCAAATAACCGTTTGGATTTGGCAAGTACTTCACATCTTCATAATAAATTTTTGTAATTTTGTCAATAATCGTTGTATTTAATTCATTTGCAGGGTCTGAAAGAATATCGTCACAAATTACACCCGTGCCGTGCCACCCTCTTTTAAAAGACAGTATTCCAGACGGTTCCATTCTAAAATTATTTTTCGAGTCCCAACTGTAATCGATGATAGTTTCCGCATCGGTCATATTTTTAATATTTTGAAAATATCTATTTTTTTCAATTAATTTTTTAATATTTTTTAAATGGTGTTTTGCCATAGTTTCAGAGTATGAAATATATTTCCAATCTTCTCCAAACTCCCTTGCTCGGAAAATTCTCCACATTACGTATGCGTAAATATGGTAACTCTTTAAATGACCACGTGGTGCCATCATCGCAGTTTTTTTATTATTTTGCAGAATATTGCCCCAATTGTAAATATGAGTCGGTTCTACAAAATCCCTATCAAAAGACTCTGGAAATATATATTTCATAAATTCATTTAACCGATATAATGACCTTATGACTTTTTCACTCTCTTCGAAACCCTTTTTATTCACTTCGTTCATAAAACATACCCTTTTTACTCGTTTTACTCGTAAAAATCCTTTGATGGGAATTTAATAATAAAATAAAAATATCAAATCTCCGATTTGACATGAAGCCGTCCGCCCTAAGGCAGTTGGGCTTTCAACCAAACCCTTTTTACTCGTTTTACTCGTAAAAATCCTTTGATGGGAATTTAATAAGAAAATAAAAACATCAAATCTCCGATTTGACATGGAGCCGTCCGCCCTAAGGCAGTTGGGCTTTCAATCCTTGTTTTAATGGAATTGCCACTGCGACCAACCCATAATATAAAATTACCTTTTGCAGTAATATGTTTCAATCCTTGTTTTAATGGAATTGCCACTGCGACTTTAATTGTTGCAGTAATATAGCTTTTTTAATTGTAGAGGTTTCAATCCTTGTTTTAATGGAATTGCCACTGCGACACTGCAATTTTTAGGCTTTTTATTAATTTTTGATGCTGTTTCAATCCTTGTTTTAATGGAATTGCCACTGCGACACCTCCATTGGTAGATATTCATATTTCATAATATCTCCTGGTTTCAATCCTTGTTTTAATGGAATTGCCACTGCGACTTTGGACATTTGGAAAAAGATTTAATTGACAATACGGAATACTAGTTTCAATCCTTGTTTTAATGGAATTGCCACTGCGACCAATGATAATGAAATATCCAATTCCTGAGATTGGTTTCAATCCTTGTTTTAATGGAATTGCCACTGCGACCCTATAATCACTTTAGATTTGCTATGAATACAATTATATACTAGTTTCAATCCTTGTTTTAATGGAATTGCCACTGCGACTTTTAATACAAACAATTAATAGAGTTAGAGAAAATAAGTTTCAATCCTTGTTTTAATGGAATTGCCACTGCGACTTGAAAATTAAATTATCAATTATTTATTTTTTGGAGGGTTTCAATCCTTGTTTTAATGGAATTGCCACTGCGACATAGTAGTGGTTAGCAATTGAACTTGTTCGGTAGTTTGTTTCAATCCTTGTTTTAATGGAATTGCCACTGCGACTTGACTATAAGGGGCATTAATGCAGGAGGTGTGAGAGTTTCAATCCTTGTTTTAATGGAATTGCCACTGCGACCAATCAGCAAATAAGGGAACTAATAACACAATGGAGAGTTTCAATCCTTGTTTTAATGGAATTGCCACTGCGACTCTCATCTAATCTATGATCCCATAATTTACAGTTTTTGTTTCAATCCTTGTTTTAATGGAATTGCCACTGCGACAGCAGGAGCGGACACATTCGCATAATTTGGAGGTTTTGTTTCAATCCTTGTTTTAATGGAATTGCCACTGCGACTAAGGAAATGATATCGGGGGCAATTGTTGGAGCGGGGGCGAGTTTCAATCCTTGTTTTAATGGAATTGCCACTGCGACATCCAGCAACAGCGGACAAATCAAGATTATATTATGCTGAGGACGGTTTCAATCCTTGTTTTAATGGAATTGCCACTGCGACTCAAACCACAAGCTATGCCCTTACGTGGAATTAATAGCGTTTCAATCCTTGTTTTAATGGAATTGCCACTGCGACAGCGGACAGGGCAAGATTCGAACTTGCGACCAATTGGTGTTTCAATCCTTGTTTTAATGGAATTGCCACTGCGACACTTAAATTAACTCTTAAATTTGTTGCAAACTAATGTTTCAATCCTTGTTTTAATGGAATTGCCACTGCGACTATATCCAATTGTTAGATACTGACCGGCCTAACTTATGTTTCAATCCTTGTTTTAATGGAATTGCCACTGCGACGGGTAGCATTAACATCTAATTGCCCCACCATCCCGTGTTTCAATCCTTGTTTTAATGGAATTGCCACTGCGACATGTCATCATTGGAGAATATCCATACCCCACACCCATATGTTTCAATCCTTGTTTTAATGGAATTGCCACTGCGACAATACTAAAAGCATTGTTTGAATCATGTAATAGACGTTTCAATCCTTGTTTTAATGGAATTGCCACTGCGACACCAAACTAAATTATTACTCGGCAATAAGTACAAAATAAGACTTAATGATAAAATAAAGCTCTAGTTAACCGTATCACAAAATTTATTCAATCTGACAATATATAGTTTGTTTTGAACCCTATATAAAAGTTACCATTTGTATTTTAAAAATATAATTCGGGGTTAGTTGAATAAGTAAAAAGTAACTCTTTTAACGTTTAAAAAGTAACTAATAACCAATAATCAAACGATAGAAAATGAACCAACTATATTAGTAGTTATATAGATTAGATAAAGCTCACATTAACCTATAAATTTTTCAACCCTAAAAAAAGGAGCTCAAAATGAGCTTAATAATTTTGGATTTTGAAATGCGTTATTACAAAGGTCACGTAAAAATCATACTAAGTATTACTATTATTACCTTGGACATATGTTTTTATAACAACAATCTAAGCATCTAAGCTCGTATTTGGTAGCTTCGGGATATATGCCTTTTAAAACTTCCAAGTATGAATTAATATTTTCTAAAGTCTCATTTCTTAGTTTTTCAGTTATTTTTATTTCTTTTAACACATTTTTATCTTTGCAATATATAATATAACCATAATTCACAGGTTTTTCATATAAATCTTCAATCATTAGTGAGTACATGGTACTTTGAATTTTATGTGTTTTATAAGTTTTAGAATTATAATTTGAAAATTTATAATCCAAAGGAGCTAATGTATCATTATCTAGTGTTAAAATTTCGTCAATAATCCCCCTAATTTTATATTTTTCGGAAATTAAATTTACATTTATTTTTTTTGAAACCATTGGAATTTTTTTACGAATATAGTTTATATTTTGAGATTCCCTTATTTTATGAATTTCTCTACCCTTCAATACGTTATAACGCTTTTCTTCATATTGGGAAATGCCCAAAACTTTCATAAAGTAGGTAAATCTCCTACAATATATAAATTCTATCATATCGGAGGGTGTAACAAAATATGAATATTCATTAAATTCAGAAGAATTTTGAATTAACTTCATCCAAAACCAGCTCCTCATCAAATGTTTGACCCAATAAATATGATTTATCAATGAATTCTTTGCTGGTTGGTAAAAAATACACGGAATCGGTTTCAGAATCTATAATATCTTTTGTTATTAATTTAAGCTCTTCAAATCTATTTTTCGTGACCTCTCCTAAAAATACACTTTTCTGAACTCGATATAATCCAAAATTTAAGCAACTTTTGGCTATTCTAGTTCTTACTTTATCCTCTTGTATATCGTAGATAACCCATAGTATCACATTAGCACCCCCGTATTGTTGATATATTACTTAAATATATTTAAATATACTTAAATATACTTTAGTATTTTGTTAGATACTTTATGACAGTCTTTAAGGATTGTATCTTCAATTTTGGTATTTTTACCATCGTATTTAATTTTTTTATCCATAATTTCATTATATTTTGAAATTAAAAGTTGTTTACCAGCTTTATTTAAATAATAACCATTTTTTGATTTATCTTCCGATTTTAACTCGTCAAAAAATTCACTATTCATATTATTGTTATCATTATCATTGCTATTGTTATCATTATCATTATCATTAATATCCGTGCAAAGTTCAAATACTGCTTTGTCTACATAATAACGGTAAGGTTCTATCATATCATAGACCAAAGCAGTTCTATTGTAATTATCCCTATGTAAAATTCCAATGTATGGATCTAAACCAGCTATTATGCAGGAACGTTCAATTTGACCATATAAAATGCCGTATCCGTAATTTAAAAAACAATTAAAGTAATCTTTTGCAGGATTTCTGCTCCTAGATTCAAAACGATATTTTTCAGGTAATAATTCGGAAAGAGTTTTAAAATACATTTTACTTACATTAGCTTCTAAATTTTGTAAGATATCCCTTTCTTCTTTTATATTTTTATAATTGTATTCCATATTGTTTATTTTTTCAATATAATTATCCATTTTAGAAATTATATTTTTGGTATCAATACTATTATTACTATTACTATTATTAGTATTATTATTAGTATTATTATTATTATTATTATTCGAAAAATTTTTTAAATTTTTTAAATTTTTTAAAAGTCTTTTTTGATTATTCATTTTTGTAGATATCCAATCCTTAACTAATTCAAAACCCAAATACGTATTCTCTAATTCCAATTGTTTTTTACGTATCGTACTAATGCTACCGAATTTAGAGTGCCAAAATCTACCTAATGGCTTTCCATAATTGTTAAGCATTATAAAATCAATATTATTTTCAACTGCCAGGTTTAAAGCATCCGTAGAAATTACTCCTTTTGTCGTCACGATGATTTGTTCAACTTTATCGGCAGATATTTCCTCTTTTTTACCCTCTGATTTAATAACAAACCTATTTCCATTTTTTGAAAGATAGAAACCATATGTAGTTAAAGCAATTTTCATAGAATCACCGCAATTATAACGTCTTAGACTGGAATATTGTTGAGATATATGAGATATAAGTGAAACAGTATTATTCTAAATTTATAGTATTTTTTTTAAATAATATATAATTACCTTATCAAATTATTTAGCAACTTATATATTTTATAAAATTCATATTATATGGTGATTAATTTCATTAAATTACTAAAAAAATAAGGGATATATTATGTTAGAACATATTACAAAAATTGGTAAATATTCCGAGGAATCAAATGAATTAATTGATTTATGGCAAAAAGATGAAAAAGACTTTGATGGGATTATTGAAGTCAATATAACGGATAGAAAATTGGATAGCGTATTTGCTAAACAATTTAGTAAAGATGTTTGGCGAAATATGTTATTTTACCAAGAGGCTAGACTACACGTTGGTGCATTGGTAAAAATTGAAAAATTCAAAAATGATGCTAAACTCATTGAAAAATTCAAAAACAAAGTTGAACAATCAATTAATTTTTTAGATTTAACTTTTAACGATGAAAAAATAGATGAATTGATGAAAGAAATTATATCCCAAATTGAAGATTCATCTAAAAATTATGTCGTTAGTTTTAAGGTTGATGGCAAATATCCATTTGAAATAGATTCATTAAAAGATAAATTTAATTTAAAAATTGAAACAACAGGATTAAATAAATCTAAAGTTAAAAAAAAGTGTCATATATGTGGCAATACTGCTATTGCATACAATACTGCAGTATACAAATGTTATACAAATGACAAATGTATTTTTTCAAATACTGAAGATGGAGAGTCTTTTCACATCTGCAGGGATTGTGTAATCGATATTTTGAAAGGAAGAAAATTCATTGATAAAAACTTAAAGGGCTATTGGATGGGCAATGAAGTAATGTTCTTACCTCAAAATGCGAATGAAGATGTAATTGAGGCATTTGAAGAATTTGTAACCTATGAAGAGGATGACATTGAACGAAAAAACCCTCAAAAACTAATTAATTCAATTAAAGATAATGAAAATGAGATATTTACAAGTTTTGGTAATTTAAAAACGCCTTTGGATATTATATTTTTTGACGATCCAAAAGCAAGTTCTGAATGGAAAATCAGATATTCGATAAATGGGGTTTTACCTTCAAGATTTAGTCTTGTATCCAAATTAGAGCAAAAATACTCGAACAAAACAGGATATCCTCTTAATCTATGGATGGTCATAAATTATCTTATCCCACGAGATGATAAAAAAAAGTATTCGTCAAATGAAGCAAAATCGATATTAAATGCAGTTTTCCACGGTACAAAATACAGTCGAAATTTATTTTTTGCAAAAGTTATGCAAAAATACAAGGCAGATTATGGAAAATATTTAAAAAAAGAAATTAAATATCCTCCAAATATTGCAGATATTCATAGGATTTATAATTTTATGGTAGATTGTGGATGTTTGTTTCAGGGTTGGAACTTTGCTTATGAAATATCAGATAGACCATTCAATAAAGAAAATAATGAGGCTAATACCATGGCATATGAAAGCATTGTAAAATATGAAAGTATTAACGAATTATTTGATAAAAATAAAGATTATTTTGATACGGATGATAAAAAGGCATGGTTTTTATTGGGAAATATTTACGATTCAATCGTCTACCACTCAAAAAAATATCATGATAAGGATAAATCATATTTAGAGTCAAATTTTTATTATGGTAATAAATTTGATGAAAAATTTTTCCAAAAAATGCTAAATCAATGTACTGATTTAATGTTAAAATATGGAATAAATAGTAAAAGGGAATTAAAAAACAAAATAACAAATGCAAAAGATTTAATGAGTAATGGGACTAAAAATAATACTTTATCCCCTGATGAAGCGAAATATATATTCTTTTGGGGATTACAACAGTATTTTGAGTATTTAAAGAACGAAGAAAAGGAAAAGCAAGATATTAAGAACGAATAATCAATAATCAATAATCAATTTATCTAATAGTTCAATTATTTAGTAATTTAATAGTTTAATAGTTTAATAATTTAATAATTTAATAATCTACCATATCTTAGATTGAAAAATAATTCAAAAATTCAAAATGGTGATATTATGGCAAATACAAGAGAATATTTATTGATATGGGATAGTACAATGGCAAATCCCAATGGAGATATGTTATCAGAAAATAAACCAAGAATTGACGAAAGTACTGGTCAATTGGAAGTCTCAGACGTAAGGATTAAAAGATATATAAGAGATGAGTGGATTAGGGAAGGAAAAGACGTATTAGTACAAACTTTAAAAGATGATAAGGGTAAAATTTTATCTTGTCAAGATATGGTAAAAAATATCCAAGCCAAAGAAAATTTAGACGATGATACATTATTAGAACACGTTTTAAACAACTATATCGATGTTAAATTGTTTGGTGCAGTTATTACAAAACCTAAACGGGATATTATGGGTCCTTTACAGGTAATGTGGAGTAAGTCACTACATGAAGCAGAAGTTAAATTTATGCAAGGTAATGCAGCTTATGCAAGTGGCAAAGATAAGGAACAAGCTTCAATATGGTCAAAATACATAAGTCCTTACGCTTTATTCAAAACCTATGCGGTATATAATGAAAATGTTGCAAAAATACAAGGAATAGAGGTCAAAGAGGAAGATTTAGAAGTATTTAAAAAAGCTTTGATAAATGGTCTAAAAAATTATAGAAGTACATCTAAAAACCAAATGCCACGAGTTTTAATTGAAATAATTTACAACGATAATTCTATTGATGGAGAATTAGATTACGTTAAAACGGAATATGATTGTTTAGATACTGAATTAAGAGATATTTCGCAAATTAAAATAGATTTAAGTGAATTAAAAGAATACTGCGAAAATAAAAAAGACAGTATATCTGCCATAAACATTTACAAGCACGGAAAAGTTAATTTAATTAACGAACCTACGGAAAATGTTAATATAATTTAATATTGGATAATTCTTGAATTAAATTTTTGGATTATTGAACGTATGAAATTATGTAATTAATTATTAGTAATCTTAAATAATCCTATTAATTGTAAATAATCCTAGTAATTTTAGTAATCCTTATTAATTTTTAATTTATTTCTAATTAGTTTTTTGTAAATTAATAAATAATGAACTTAATTAAAACTATTTCAAGTGATAATATGGATAAAAATGTATTAGTTTTCAATGTTCAAAGTAACTACGGACGTTTCAGAAAACCTTATACTACCACATCCGCACTAACTTATTTATGTATCCACCCAGTAGCGCTTAAAGGACTTATCGGTGCCATTTTAGGGATTAAAAAAGAAGATTTAATATATAAGACGTCAAATTTAACTCTGGGTATCGAAGTAGTATCCCCCGTCAGTAAAGATTTACAATCTTTAAAATTACTGTCTTTAAAATCTGGTATGTTCCATTTTCCTGCCAATGTTGAATTTCTAAGAAATCCCAATTATAATATATATGTAAAATGGGATTCAGAAAATTATAATGTGTTAAAAGACAAGTTAACGTCAGGAAAGGTTTTTTTTACCCCTTATTTGGGCGTAAGTGAAAATGTTGCTAAAATAAGTTATGTTGGAGAGTTTGAAGAATTAAAGGACTTGAATAATACAAATATAAAACATATCGATTCGATATTTCCAATAGATGAATTCAGTAATGCTATTGATTTGAACGAGTTGAATGATTCTAGTAAAAAATATTATTTTGATACAATACCTATCAAAAATAATGAAAAAAGAGAATATACGGAATATAAGAGAGTTTTAATCTCTAGCGATGTAGTAAATATCAATATTAATAACTCAAATAATGTTAGTAATTTATCTAAAATCGGTGAGAAATATGTCTATTTCTTTAAATAACGAAGAAAATAATGCCATAACATACAACATTAACTCTCACCCTTCTAAATTATTAAAAAACCATTTGGAAGGTGTTTTACAAATTTGTGATTTTTTTATGAATAATTATTATGGAGTCTATTTTCAAAAAGATGAGGAATATTCTATTTTAAAGAAAATAACGTATATCATAGCACTTTGTCATGACTTTGGAAAATGTACACCATATTTTCAAGATTATATAAAAAACATTGATAATAAAAACCCTAACTTAAAAAATTCTAAATATAAAAATCATAGCCTAATTTCAGCTTATTTTGCATATTATACTGTTTTAAAGTATTTGGAATCTATAAATCAATTAGATAGTGAAAAATTCAGAAATTTCCCTTATTTTTCTTATTTAATTGTAAAAAGACATCATGGAAACATCAAAAATGGAAAAGAAGAACGAATATTGGTGGATGATGATTTAGTACTCAAACAAAAGAATAGCATTATTCACAAAAATAACGAATATAACGAATATAACGAATATATTGAAGAAATAAATTTGCTTTATAATACTTTATTTCAAAAATATGATATTTTTGATATTAATATTGATATTTTAGACTTTTTTGAAAATTTAATGGTCCCAGGTACTAAAAGTATTAATCACCTTGTCAAAAAAAGCTATAAATTATGCAAAAAATCTATTGATAACACCATAGATTTTGCAAATTCTGAAGATATGGAAAAACTACAATATATGTACTCTATATTACTTACCGCCGATAAAATGGATGCAGGGAATATAAAATTACAAAAAAACTCCCCGATGTATTCAAAAGACTTAATTGAAAAGTATATTCAAGAGCTAAATCCAAAAGGTAATGATAAAAATAACGAAAATAACGAAAATAACATAAACAATATACGAAATGATATATTTAATGATTTAAAAAATAGCTTAAATAATATAAATTTAAAAGAAAATCACATATTATCTTTAAATTTACCTACAGGAACTGGAAAAACTTTATTATCGTATTATACGGCTTTTCACATTGCAAATGAATTAAATAAAGAAAATATATTTCCAAAAGTAATCTATTCATTACCATTTACTACGGTAATTGACCAAAACTATGAAGTATTGGAAAAGTTACTTCTTAATGAAAACAATACAAAAATACCCAATAATGGACTTATAAAATATCACTCTTTGGCAGAAATTCCAAATAATTTAGAAAATGAATTGAACGAAGAGTTGAATGAAGAATTATATGCCAATAACGAAAACGAAGATAAGAAATATTGGGATTATAATGTAAAATTCGTTTATGATAATTGGCAGGCAAATATTATCGTTACCACATTTGTACAATTATTTAATACATTTTTTAAAATGGGATTAAATAAAATTAATCATCGGTATTATACTCTTAGAAATTCGATAATCATTCTCGATGAAATTCAAGCAATAAATCCAAGTTATTATAAAATAATTAATAAATATCTGGACATATTATGTAAAAAATATGGTATTTATATAATATTGGCTACTGCTACTATGACGCCCCTATTTGAGGAATCAACCGAATTAGTGGGCTCTAAAAAATATTTTAATAAATTAAATCGGATTATATTATACAACAAATCGGAAGAAGAAATAAATGTTGAAGATTTTAAAGAATTAGTTTTAAATGACATTATACATAGTAAAGATTCAAAGGATAAATTTTTGATAGTTATGAATACGGTAAAGTCCGCGCGTCAGGTTTATGACTTTATGTCAGAGAAGTTATCGGATAAAAATAATAATTACGAGGGTGAAGTAATTTATTTATCAACGGAAGTTGCACCTAAAAAAAGAATGGGGATAATAAGTAAAATTAAAGGTAAGGGCGATGATAGGGGTTATAAAGATAATGAATATAATGATAATGGATACATTAAAGACAAAAATAAAAAATACGTTGTAGTATCCACCCAATTAGTAGAAGCGGGTGTTGACATTGATATGGATGTAATATATAGAGATTTTGCACCAATCGATAGTATAACGCAGACTTCCGGTCGTGCAAACCGAAATGGAGCAAATAACGAAAAAGGTATCGTTTATATTTATAAAGTAACAAACGAAAAAAATAAGTGTTATTCCAAATTTATATATCCCAACTGGAGTATTCAGTTAACCGAAGGTATTTTAAATAATCAGGAAAATATATCGATTTCAGAAAGTGAATTCCAAAATATAAATGAGATTTACCAACACGAATTGCACGGAACTCGAATAAGCTACTTAGATTCGGATAAAATGGAAGAATATCTAAAAGAATTAAATATTGAAAGTTTTAGAAACAGTTTTAATTTAATAGATAATAATTATAGAATTTATGATATTTATCTAAATTATGACGATGAATTTAACAAAACAACTAATGAAATTAAAACAGAATTATCCAAATCTAAAAAAAATAATATAAAAATAAAAAATCTATTTAGAAAATTGAATAAATATAAAATATCGGTTTCAAAAGATACTTATTATAATATAAGGAGTAATTTGGAAGAATTTCCCGAATTAGGAATCGAGATAGTACCTAATATATATTGTAAAGATGGTTATTTAGATTATGATAATTTAAAAGATAGTTCCGACATACAATTTTTTTAAAATTGAATATAACTAAATATGTAAAATATTAAAAGGGGTATACTATGGACTTACAATACTTAATGATAAAATATATTGATTTACACTTAAAAATGAGGGATGGGACGAAACTAAGAGGTTATTTCGCCAATAAATATAAAGATTTAGAAGTATTCCACAACCATGATAATAATAACAATAATGAAAATAAGAAATTTCATTTTAGGTATCCCACGGTTCAGTTTAAAGTAATTGATGGTAATCCATTAATTGTAGCAATAAATGAAGGTGCAAACGCACTAAAAGATGTAGTACTTTATGAAGATACTATAAAAATAGATGATAAAAATTATTCGGTTCAAAGGGCTGAATTATCATCCAAAAGTGTAAATTTCGGAATATCTAACGAAATACACACATATGAGTTTAAAACGCCATGGATGTCTTTAAATCAAAATAACTATCCTGATTATTTGGCTTTAGATGATATTGATAAAGAAGAAAAGCTTAAATCTGTATTAATTGGTAATATACTTTCGATGTCCAAAAGTATAGATTATAAAGTTGAAGAAAAGATTAAAGTAAGTGCCGATTTAAAGCCTATAGATTTAAACTTTAAAGATATAAAAATGAAAGGTTTTAAAGGAACTTTTAAAACTAACTTTGATATTCCTGACTACTTAGGACTTGGTAAATCCGTTTCAAGAGGCTTAGGAACTATTATAAAAGTTAAATAAGTAAATAAATCATTATTTAACTTTTATTATTATTTATTATTTATTATTACATATTTTAATCGTTAGTTGGATATTATTCAAACAAATAAACCATTTCTACATCTTTAAATTCAATAGTAATAGTTTTTTGTCTAAATTCTTTTTTTATAAGCTCTGCAAAATAAATAACTGCTTTTTTATAGTTTTCTAAATTAACAAATTTTGGGTTTGCACTACCTATTATTGTAAATGTATCCTCACCACCTATAGGACAACCCCATTCGGTATTATAAATACATTTAGTGGATTGTAATACACCTGATGGATAAACGTCTGTCTCTTCCATAGTTTTTAGCAATAACTTTTGTAAAACTGTTCCTATTTCTTTTGAAGGATTATTTTTAATTACGTTTTCATTTTCATGAAAATAACCTTCATTTATTCCAAAAGTTATTGCATATTGGATAGTTTTAAATGTTTCTTGTGTAATTTTAATCACCTATTCTAAATTCATTCTAAATTTCCATAACCCACTTTTGTTTTTGCACCAATGCCTCTATTCAATAATATCTTGTTAAATAACTCTTTTTTATTTTCGGAAGATATTGTTATTGATTCATTTCCTTTTAGTTCTATTTCTGAATCGTTTAATAAAAAATTAAATTTAATTTTATTATTTGAGCCTATTTTTAAGAATTTTAATGGTATCGGTTCTTTAAAAACTTCTTTGTGTGGCGTTATATAATCCTCTTCAAATAATTTGTTATTATCATTATTACTATTATCTTCAGAATATATTTCAGCATCTAAAAATATATCTCGATTATATATTGGCACATGTTCCGTATCTGAATTTATGCCTTCAAATATGGAATCCCTTAATTTAATAGTAAATTCTACTTTTTCATTATTATTTAATTTTTTTATTTTCAGTAATTCTTTTGATTTATTGTCAAGAATTTCATACAATAATTCCAAAAGATATTTATATTTATTATTATCTTGCTTTGGTATAAGTTCGCTGTTCTTCGATATGGGTTTACCTTTAAAATCCTTCAAACTGATTCTTGGAAATGCACTCCTTAATGTACCTTTTACAGAAGCGCCTGGGACTATTGGTAAACCTGTGGTATAATCAAAGAAAAAACCCAATTTATACTCTCCTTCAGTAATACTCGTTTCGTGCATATATCCTGAACCGATAAGTAAACCAGGATATAATATGTCCAATTTAATTTCTTTAAACTTTCTATTTTTCAATTTTTTAATATCTTTTTCATTGGTTAAATTATTAGTAGATTTGTTATTTTTATAGCTATTATTCATATCATCTGTGATAGTAAGTTTTTTAATGTTTTCTTGTCTAAGATTGGCGTCTGAATACCTCTTTAATGTAGCTACTACTTTTTTAATAGACTTATTTTTAGTATCAAGTTCTTTTTTGTATTCACTACCCCTAATAAAATTAAGTAATTTTTCATAATATTCCCTATAATATAAATATCCTAAATTTCCATTTGACACATTATCAACTTTTTCAGCTTTTACTATTTTTTTATCGACATCCTTTTTTGAATTTGATTTTTGAGAATTTTTAAAATTATTTGTTCTATCTTTAACATTATTTTTATTATTATTTTTATTATTAGCAGTTTTGCCCTTTTGACAAACAATTGAATTTAATTCTGCGAATGAATTTACCTTGATTCCTCTAACCATACTTCACCCACATATTATTTCTCTCCAATTTTAAATGTCCTTAAAGCTAATTTTAAAGCAATTATTGCATCCATTATTTCTTCTTTTGCTTCTTTTTCATTATTACAGGCGTATTCTAATAAATCTTTATTATACTCATCTTCTTTTTTTCCGATGACCTCTAAAATTAAATCATTTACTATTTTTTTCTCATCTTTACCTTGATAAAACACGACTGCAGGTATTAAACCGCTTTGTATGATTGCAGGACCATAAGATGCTAAATATCCGTTTACTTCCTTTCTAATTACTTTTAGGGTATTGTCATTATCCCCTTTTATTTCAACCCATAACCCTTTGTCTCCAACTTTATTGCATTTTTTGATAATATTTAAAGCTTCAGGAATATAACTTTCAACTTGTTTTTTACTCATTATTTCCCTCTTTGCTTTTTATAATGCCAATATCGCAGAATCCATAACCTATTGTGGCATTCCCGCCGATTTGAACTAATTTTTCTTTAATGGCCTCATTAAATGTATTACTTAAACCATCTTCTTCACAGTTTGTCATAAAGTAAAATATTGATTTCCTCGGTACCACTTCTTCATACCATAAATTTTTACTTTCTCCGTTTTCAAGTTGATTTCTTGCGATTACAGGTAAATTTAAGTTACTAAATTCTTCGTTACTACATATTATTATTTTTTCATCATTTAAATTTAAGTAGTTACATAAATTGGTAATCTCTTCACTTTTAAATAAATTGGTAATATCTTCATATTTTGATATTTCTTCAAATTTTTCATTTTCTTTTGGTTCAAAATTACATTTATTTTCTAACTTTTTTTCTTTTAATTGTTTTAAACCTTCTTTTTCATCTTCTTTAATCCCTGAAATCTCTAAATACTCAAAAAAATCACTTAAAGCTTGTGGACAAGTAACTAACGCATAAGGTCGTTTATTGCTCCTAACCGGTCTAAATAATATTTTAGCATCAAAAAATGCCATTTTGCCTTTACCATTTTGAGTATTGTCTTGAGAAGGTGAGTTACTATCTTTACCAAATATTTTAGGTACATTATTCTTATCGCTTTCATTATCTTTAGCATTACATTCAAAGAACGCTCTTAAAGCTCCTTTTAAACTCGAAGAGTTTATTATTGGATAATTAGTAACACAATCCCTTTGAACCATATTATCAACTACGCCATATGTAACGTCGCCACTACCTACGTGAAGATTTGTAACTGCTTTTATAAAATAAACATTTTTTGAACTCATTTTTTATCCCCCTCTACCATATATTGATTGTATCCAATTTTTTTAAGAATTTCATATTTTTCATCATTTAGTATTTTTACAATTTCTAATTTTTTATTTTCTTTAAAATGAATGACACTTCCTTTTGTTAAGAATTTATACTGATTATCAAGTTTATCTTTATGATTAAAATTCTCTAAATCAATTGTAGCGAAATTCTTTAATTCTGCATGTATTAATAACGAATTTTTTCTAATTTCATTATAGTCATTATTTGTAAGATACATATCTGACATTAAAGTTATTGTATTCTCTTCAAATTTTAAATTGCCAAATAATTTAATTTCAGAATTAATTTTCTGAATGTCTAATTTAAATGATGAGTTTTCTGCACCCATATTTACAATATTTGTATATTTTTCAGCTAGTTTTTCCAAATCTTTATTATCTTTAAGCGATAATACAAAGAAAAAGCCCCATTCTTCGTCTAATTTAAATCCATTTTTATCTTTACGTTTTAATTTATAACTTGTTTGTTTGTAGAATCCATCTTCATTATCAGTGTTATTTTTAGAAATATTAATTCCGATATTTGTATTTTCAATAAATATATCTTTATATTTTACGAAATTTTTAGATTCATTGATATTTTTTGTTTCCACAGTGAATTTTTCATTATTTTCGCTAAATTCCAAAAATTGAAATAATATATCCGTTTTATAATCTTTAGGGTTATAGATAGTGTGATATGTATCAATTTTTTCTTTTTCTTCTTTCTGTAAATAATGTCTCTCTTCAAATTTTAAAGGCAATGCAGTTTTATTTGAGTTTTTTTGATAATTAAAAGGTATTTGCGTATAAATTTCTAATTTATTTTTATTTTCTTCATCTTTTTTATATAATAAAACCGGCGATATTGAGTTAATATGGCCAATATCTGTGTTATTGGATTCTTTTAAATCACTTAAATCTAATTTAAAATTCCCAATTGTATCAGCTATTTTTATATTTTCCTCATGATACTTGTTAAAATTAGACCTATATTTTCCAGTGATTTTTAACAATTCTTTCCTTATCATTCCTAAAACGGTAGTTTGTTGTGGGAACTTTTCCGAATTTACAAGGTAATTTTTTAAAGAATCTTCTTTACCCTCTCCAAAAGTTTCTTTTCCCCCAAAGAAATAACTGTCAATCGGTTTTAATGTAACGAGATAGTCGGTCATTTATTCACCCCCCTCATTTAAGAAGCTTAATAATCTTAGGATTCTTTCAAAAGTCTGAATTGCAGTATTATTATTCGTATTATCATCTTTTGAATTATCGTAAGGATACTCGTAGTAGCAAGCTTTTAATAAATTTTTAATATTATCGATTTGTTGTTCATTTGCTTTATGAATATCTTTTTTAAAGTTATTTTTAAAGTAATTGTCAATAGAGGTGTTAAATTCTTCAAAGTCTTTATTTCCATTATTTATATGTAAATCATATAAAGAATTTAAAAGAACTTCATCTTCAGCAATTTTTATTTTAAAGGATTGTAATATTTTTCCATTTTCATTAATTTCGTTATTATTTTTTAGAATTATGTCATTCATTAGCTTGGCAAATAAATCATACAAACTTTTATTATTTTTATTCAGAGTAATTTGAATTTCCTGCCCGCTATGTTTCAAAATTCTTAAAGCAATTGCATTTTTTTCATATTCCTTTTTATCAGCTTCTGAAGTAAGTAGCTCTTTATTTTTTTTAGCAACATAATTTAGTAAATCATTTGATTTGTTCAAAGCTTCATATAATGGGTATTTGTAATAATTAATAGTTAGTCCATACGATAATGAAGGCTTTATTTCTTTTCCATCTATTTTTATAGTTTTTCCAATTTCTTTATTAAATTTTTCATCAATATTTTCTATAAGTCCAAATACAGTTTTGAACTTATCTTTTTCATTTTCAGTTTCATTTTCGTGAATTAAAGGTACAAATGCTAAAATATCGTCGCCACCAATATATATTGGTAAACCGCCATATTCTTTAATAATATTAACTACTTCTTTTGAAAAATTAAACAATTGTTTTGAAAATATATTATATTTCTCCAAGTTGTTATTTTCAGCGTTATCATCAGTTTCTCTTAAGAAATTTTTTAATATTTTACCGACAGAATCTCCATCTGCTCGTATAATGGCGTAATATTTATAGTGCTTTTTGAAATTTTCTTTATTTTCTGCACATTTTTTATAAATTTCATTATATTTTCCATTATTTACTGAGTCATTAAGGTTATCAATTTTAATATCATTTGATTCAATAAAATTACCTAAAGCAATTTCTGGAAGTGATTTTATCATTTCTTTATCGGCACTTGTTTCAAAACAATCTATCGATAAAAAACTATTTTTTATAGTTTTATTTTCAAAAAATTTAAACAATGGATTTTTGATATTACAGGGATTGTGACTTTGATAATTTGGTTCTAATTCTAAACTATCTAAATAGTTTGATATTGTATTCATTGCTTCTTTTTTAGAGCTAAATTCTCCAATAAACCCGTAAATTTGGAAATAATCTATTAAATTTTCTTTAAACTCTTTTAGTTTAGATATATCATATGTTTCGCTTTCTTTATCATCTAATGGCTTTATGTAGGTCTCATCTATAATTTTAGTAGCTAAATCATTTAGCACTTCTTTTTTAATTTTTTCAAAATATGATAATATCTTTTCTTTATCAAAATCATTAGAAACTTTTACAATACATCTATCGGGGAATAATCCTGCACCGTATTTTTCAGTTTCGAATTCATTTTCAACATAGGGAGTCAATATTTCAAAGTTATTCTCTTTTAGCTTTAGTATCATCTGTTTCATAATGTATGAAAATATATAACTTCCACCCCAGGCGTGACCTGTCTTTTTAGCAGAAGCTATTGTCTGTACAATCGGACCGATTGTAAATCCTAAATAATTGTTAGTTTCTGTCATTATTCACCCCTATTGGCGTATAACCTAATTTTGGCATATTTTTATCTAAAAAATCTTTAATATCAAAATCTGATGGAACATTTAGAATTTTCGAAGTATCTATTCGTACGTTTTTTGATTTATTTTCTGGATAGTATTGAATTTTGCCCCTTCGATTTCTTACGTAATTGTTATTATGCTTTTTAGCCATTCTTTTTATAATTTGAATACTTAATTCAGTTTCTAAATTTTCGATAGATATTTTGTTTATATCATCCTCTTTAATGTCATAATCGCAGCTTTCTTTCGCAATTATATATATTGAATACTTATCTTTTTCCCTTATTATTTTATATGTAAGAGGGGATTTATAACGTGTTATATCGCTATTTTTTGTAGGTTTTAGTAATGCTTTAAGGATATACTGAAAATTTTCTTCAGTATTATTTACTATAAAGTTATAGGTATCTCCATAACCCAACAATGCTCTAACATTTTTGTACTTAAAATTAGGGTTAGTAGATTGATTAGTTGTGTCAGTCTCTTTTTTTAATATGTTGTATAAGTTATTTGCATTATCATAATATAGTTCAAAGTCTTTGAAAAATTCTTTTAGTAGTTCCTGGTCTTCTCTCTTAGGTATATTTTGCAATAGTTTTTCTAAAGTTCCTTCTTTTTTTAGATAATTCTTTATAAATCGCTTTTCCCAGTATGTTTTTTTAGTAGAATCATTAAAATGTTTCATAATTAATGAATTTTGATATTGGTTTGTTAAATTTCTTTGTCTAATGTAGTAGTTAGAATTGTCTTGTTTTGTTAATCCTGATTTTAAGTTTTTATAACCGTAAGCGATAATTTCAAAAGCTTTTTTTAAATCACTTTCTTCTGAATTTTCATAAACTGCAACTATTTTAGACCTATTATTTTCATTTAATTCAAATTTTTTTTCTTTTTCAAGTAATTTTTTATATAATTCTTTAAAATTATTTTCAGTGTCCTTGTCATTAATTCTTTCAACAGTGAATGAACCAAAACCTTTATTTTGTCTTGTTCCAAAATTTGTTATTGCGAAAAAACTTTCAATATTTTCTTTAATTTTCGTTAATAATTCAGTATTGAAGCTAAATATTTTTAATTCGACTTTCCCATACATTTTAAACTTATATTTGTTTTTATCCTTGGTATTTCCAAAGAATAATTTATTAAATGGGTTACTATTAATATCAAAATTATCATTTTCTCCCGAAACTTTTATCGTAACCCGATAATCAAAGGCATTATCTTTAATTTTCTCTAAATACTCTTTTTTTTCGTTATCGTTATTACTTTCTCCTTTTTCCTTATCATATCCCATTAAAAATGTTTTATAATCTTCAACCCCCTTGTCAAAAGCATGTTTTTTTAAGAATTTATCCAACTTAGGTTTTAGTTCCGTTCCCCTAAGAGTTGCCCCACTTTGCCCGTGTTGGAAATGAATCATAGGTGTATGCTGCTTTAATGTAATAGTTAACTCGTTCGACGTCATAAATTTACCCATTGCGTAACCACCCAATTAGCATTTAATTATTTAATACTTATTAATTAGTTTAGAAAATATATAAAAATACCTATTTAATCCCGAAAAAATTGATAATATTTAAAATAAATAATTGATAAATATAAGGATAATTTAAAAATAGAACATTAAAATTAGAAATTGAAAGTAAATGAGTATGTTAATTTTTAATTTTCATTAAATAATTTTCGAATTTTTTTACAGATACTTTTTTTATTAACGTTTTTGAAAGTTGACTTTAATGAGTTTATGATTGATTTTATACTTGGTATATTAAAAAGTACGAGGGAAATTATCAAAATTAATATAATATATATTATTTCCACAATTAAATATAATATGGGGTTATCACCGACATATAATTCTACATAATTTAAAAAGTTAAAATATATCCCAGTAATTCCTGTTATTATTAATATCCCAATTGAAAGTACCGTATATTTTTTTAATTTTTTAAGTGATATTTGGCAATAGTGGTGGATAAACCATAGTATACTTAATATCACCAATGGCAAAATTATGAAATTAAATATCCACGTTAGGAATTCTGTATTATATAGCATCGTAAAGAAAATATTTGTGTAATCCATATTAAATAGTGCATTTGAGGCGCCTGAAGTAGTCGTATCCGATACGGCACTGCCTGTAAACATTGTTAAATTCATTCCAAAGAAACCCGTAAAGAATGAAGGTATAACAAATAACGCCCCCAATATAGCTAAAAGGTTTATCTTTTCAGATGTTTTATTGGACTCTATCAGCGTAACATATTGATGTAATTCATTTAATTCATTATCCAAATCCTTAAGATTTTGCTTTATATTCATACTATCCTGCATAATGTCATACATTTCAATGCCTTGCTCTTGTGCAGATACTTCATTAAAATACATGCAATTTATAAAGTTTATATATTGTCCATATAAAGAACGAACATTATTCATATAATTGCTGAGTCCTTTACCTTCCAATCCTTTTCCATTTATGTTATTTTTTGAATTTTGAGAAATATCCTCTGAAAATTTCAATATCGAAGCTCTTTGGGCTAAACAAAGTTGAACCATTTCAAAATACATGGTTTTAAAGTGGTCTACTAAAAATTTATTATCGTTACAATATTCTGTTGTTAACAATGCGAAAGAATACCTTGTAATTCCATATAACGTACCGTAGTTAGACCATCGGTTATATGTGTGTTTTTTATTTAGCTCTGTAAGTAATTTTTCGTTTTGACAAGTGCAAGATTCACCCGAATCTATAAACATAAACCTATGCCAATATTCGTCACTTTCATAATTATAATCGGTATGTGTATTATATTCGTGATTATAGTTATTATTAAAGTTATTATTATAATTCAATAAGTTTTTATTTTCTGAGTTTTTAGCATTTTTGGAATTTCCCAAATATCTTATTTTATCATTATTTCCATACCAACACATGGCAAACATACGGTCATCGATAATTGGTTCAATACAAATTGTTTCAGGATTACAGTTTCCGATAAGCTTAAAACTACTACTCAATATATCCATAATTGGTTGGGCTAATTTTATAGGATTTTTTTGAATATTATTATTCTTATTATTTGATTCGATTATATCCTTGCACTCTTCAAAATTTTCATAAGATGATGGTTTAATTACCCAATTAGTTAAACTTATACTATCTGCTAAAAATTTATTTTTAGGAGTTTTAATACCATCTTCACCCAAAAATTGAGGATATATTCTCCTACCGTAGTCATTAATATTAATAATGTCTTCTTTATCTTTATATTCGTTATTTGTTAAATGAATCGACAGTATTCCAACGCCTGTATTGTATATATTTAAATAAATTTTGTCGATATCTAATTTATAGCAGTTATTTAAAGTTTTTATCTTATAATGTACTTTATTTTCTTTTTTAAAATTGGGATTTTTATATCGTATTACAGGATATTCTTTTTCAAAATATTTTTCCAATAATTTTTCTTCATTTTTATCATTATTTCCATTTTCTTCGCTTAAATCTTCGACACCTTTTCCAAAAATTGCTTTTCTAACATTATTATAAAAATAAACAAATTCGTTATATTTTAAAGGTTCATCAACTTTATAATCATCAAATTCCCAATTACTATCGTTTTTTAATATTTTTGTTAATTTATGAATATCTAATTTTTTATCGTAATCTCCATAACTTTTCCCATTTTTATCCGTTAAATTCCATTTAAATGGCAACATAAAAATATGTTTACTTTTAGGTTTTAGGTTATGTTTTCCATCAGTATTCATAGGCTCACTCCAAATAGATAACTTTCTAATAACTTAATAAAATTGACATATAATAGTTATAATATTTATTTAACAAGATATAAAAATAATCCCCTAAAATTAGCAAATTTGATATATATTTAGTTCACCATTATCCATCAATTTAGTAATACTTAGTATGATTTTTACGTGATCTTTGTAATAACGCATTTCAAAATCCAAAATTATTAAGCTCATTTTGAGCTCCTTTTTTTAGGGTTGAAAAATTTATAGGTTTATGTGAGCTTTATCTAATCTATATCACTACTAATATAGTTGGTTCATTTTCTATCGTTTGATTATTGGTTATTAGTTACTTTTTAAACGTTAAAAGAGTTACTTTTTACTTATTCAACTAACCCCGAATTATATTTTTAAAATACAAATGGTAACTTTTATATAGGGTTCAAAACAAACTATATATTGTCAGATTGAATAAATTTTGTGATACGGTTAACTAGAGCTTTATTTTATCATTAAGTCTTATTTTGTACTTATTGCCGAGTAATAATTTAGTTTGGTGTCGCAGTGGCAATTCCATTAAAACAAGGATTGAAACAAAAAACAGTTCAAAATATATATAATAATAAATAAGGTCGCAGTGGCAATTCCATTAAAACAAGGATTGAAACAAGATGCTGATGTTAATATATTATTATTACTATCTACGTCGCAGTGGCAATTCCATTAAAACAAGGATTGAAACATGCAGAATTGTAATTTTTGCAGTGCTGGAAATATACTTTTGTCGCAGTGGCAATTCCATTAAAACAAGGATTGAAACTACCAATATGTTATTGTATATTGACTTATATCTTGTAATGTCGCAGTGGCAATTCCATTAAAACAAGGATTGAAACAAGAAACATCGCCTGACGAACGTAGGGCACTTACTGGTCGCAGTGGCAATTCCATTAAAACAAGGATTGAAACTTCCATACTGAACATGAAGCTTCATCTATTTGCATCGTCGCAGTGGCAATTCCATTAAAACAAGGATTGAAACCTGCTGGTTTTGTGCAATTTGGAGTTGATTCTAAGTCTTCGTCGCAGTGGCAATTCCATTAAAACAAGGATTGAAACTTAACCTTGCTTTTGCTTTGCTCTTTGATAGCTATTTGTCGCAGTGGCAATTCCATTAAAACAAGGATTGAAACCGATTTCTTTCGGAAATTCAACAATAATTTTATTATGTCGCAGTGGCAATTCCATTAAAACAAGGATTGAAACTTAAATCTGGGGCTGGTTGCGGTGCTGGTGGTTTTGCACGTCGCAGTGGCAATTCCATTAAAACAAGGATTGAAACAAACGTACAATACGGTATTTATGGACATGTCATGTCGCAGTGGCAATTCCATTAAAACAAGGATTGAAACTATATTATATGCGTATCACCATTAGATAATAACTCATCAGTCGCAGTGGCAATTCCATTAAAACAAGGATTGAAACTCTAGTCCTTTAAGCCAATTTACCCCTTGTATTACAGAGTCGCAGTGGCAATTCCATTAAAACAAGGATTGAAACCGGTCTAATGAAACTGATGTTGCAGTAGAAACAGTCGCAGTGGCAATTCCATTAAAACAAGGATTGAAACTCCCTTTTGACTAATTAGTCATCCGACATTATTGTGTCGCAGTGGCAATTCCATTAAAACAAGGATTGAAACGTATTGTTCACTATAGTACTTACAAATCTGAGAAGTCGCAGTGGCAATTCCATTAAAACAAGGATTGAAACCCATATTTTTGCCATAATTTTCCTTGCATTGTAAAGTCTGAGTCGCAGTGGCAATTCCATTAAAACAAGGATTGAAACATATAGAAAGATTAGTTACCAAAGTAACTGAAAACTATGTCGCAGTGGCAATTCCATTAAAACAAGGATTGAAAGCCCAACTGCCTCTGGGCGATTGGCATTTACTCAAATCGAAGATTTGATATTTTTATTTCTTATTAAATTCCCATCAAAGGATTTTTACGAGTAAAACGAGTAAAAAGGGTTTGGGATATTCCATTAAAACAAGGATTGAAAGTCATGAATATAATTATTAATTTTTTCAATTTCATTTGTCACAGTGGCAATTCCATTAAAACAAGGATTGAAACTGGGAAATATGACCCATAGTTCCATAGATGATAACGGATATCAATTAAAATCACCGTAAAAACTTGGAAAATAGCTATTTTTAGTAATAATTTATTTAACGGTTGAATTCCTTATTTTTTGAAATAAACGTCAATTCGTGCTTATTTTTTTAGACCTTATTTGATGATATAGAGAATAATTTAAACTTATTTTGTATGAAATAATCATTTATTGTTGATATTCATTTTATGCTTCTTTTGAGTTGTGCGTGCTTTTTTTGAGATTTAAACCGAAAGTTTTAGATATTAGTCCTGCGCATATTATATTGTACAGTACACTATACGGTACATTAATATCAAACATAATAAAATAATGTGGGGTTGAGTAAATGGCATACATCGGTTATGTAGAAATTAAATTTAGAAACAAAGATAAAAAGACCGGAAAATATGAAGAATGGGAAAATATAGCACCATTGCGGATATATGTAAATTTCGAAGATTATGAAGACTTAAAAATAAAAGCGTTAAGATTAGCAACAGAACAAGCGAAAAAATACGAACAAGTAAGATATGAGATAGATGGAACCGGCCAAGGTCATTATATTAAATCCGGCTTAGTAGTGGCTTAATAGCGTTAATAAGTTTTAATAATCGATTTAAAGTTTAAATTTAGTTATTTATTAATTTATCAATTTAAGTTTTAATATTTTATCATTATTTAATCAATCTTTTAGTTTGGAGTTGGTGAGATGCAAAAAACCGAAGTAGTATTTTTAAAATTAGAAATTGTATGTAATGTTAAAGACCAATGGATGGTTAGAATAACATTACCGCAGATTAACAAGAAGTATGTTTATAACGATGACACGGAAAAATGCACAATAATGGATACTAAAACCGGCAGAATGGAAATAAAAAATTATAAATGGGACACGATAAGAAATTTAGAAGAAAAGACCTTAAAAAGTGAAAATTACGACCTTGCAAAAGCTATGATGGATTATCTAAAAGATAAGACGTATAACAAGGTAGAGCCTAATGTTTTTGAATCTACATTTGAAAAAACAATTGTATTAACGATTTATTAATTTAATATTTAATTAATTTTAATAGATTTTTAGTTATTTATTAATTAATTTAACAAATAAATTAAATTATAGGTTGGTTGGTGAATATATGGAAGCAGTCACAGAATATAAAACGGTTAACGTACAAAATTTAGAGAATGACCTTAAAAAGATTGAAAAAGATTACAATATATGTATGTTCCACGTTAAGCACGATTTAACAAGAAGATTAAAAGAACACATTTATTCTGAACTTTTAAAGGATAATTATAAAATTAAAGTCGATACAGAAACCGAAAGAAGTTTAATGAATATGAATTCTTATGAAGAAATGGAAAAAATATTTACTAAAAAGTATCCAAATCCTAAGGAACTTAAAATAAGTCAGCTAATGAGAAGTTTAAGCTATTCAAATATTATATGGGACTTAAGAAGAAAAAAAGAACGTAATGAAATGAGCAACACCGATATAAAAAACTTTATTGTAGATGTGAATAAAAAAGGGATACTTTTAAGCGGTGGACGTATAGAAAACGATACCTATTATATGATTTGGGAACTTGACAAGCTAACCGAGTTATTAAACTTAGAATTTGGTTATATCATAGAGCATGAGCGATTATTTAACAAATCCATTGAAGAACTTAAAGAAGCAATTTCAGAAGCTTATAAAGAAGTCGGAAAAATAAAAATATTTAAAAACGGTAAGATAATTTTAAAACCGAAAGATAAAAGAGTTAAAGACCGATTAAACGATTTATACGCTGAAACGGTTTTAAAGATTTTATAATTATATAATGAGGTATTATATAATATACAATATACGATGTAATTATAAAGATATAACAATATAACGATATTATGACCATTAAAAAGAAAAACAAGAGCAAACGAGGGATTTAACCCCCTCGGCTTTTGGCTCGCCACAAACCCCAACCACGTCCCAAGCCAATATAAAATGTTATTAAATACGCCAACCAACACAAACCCCAACCACCACCCTTTATATATTTTGTATGATACATCGTATATTACGTTATAATAATTTGGTGATAATTTGATTAAAAAGATTTATAAAAATGGAAACGCATTCGCAGTAACTTTAAGTAAATCGGACGTAGAATTTATTTTAAAAGATTTAGAAGATAGAGAAGTTAATGTCACTCACGAAATATTTGAAGGAGAAAAAGCTATTGTTATAAGGAAAAATTAATTTATTTTAATACTATTTTTTTAATTATTTTTTAGAATCACTCTTTTTCTATAGGATATGTTATTTTTAATATTAGTTTATTACTTAAAAATTGTATAATAAACGATAAATATGAAAAAATATATATTAATAAACCATTAATTGAGAATACAATAGGGTGAGAATGTGGAAAGTAATAATACATATGGATATGACGTGGAAAAAAGCGCACAAAATATGGATAATATATTAAGTAATATTGACTATGATTTTCAACAATGCAATGAAATACCAAAAGAGTCTGATTTAACGTATAATAATGGATTTTACGTCGATGTTGGTTCAATATTTGTAGATATCAGAGGTTCTTCAAAATTAACTGAATCACATAAGTGCCCTACTCTTTCTAAACTATATCGTGCATATATTTCAGAAGTAGTTTCTTTAATGAATAGCTATAAAAGTTGTAAACAAATTAACATTGTAGGAGACTGTGTTTCAGGAATTTTTAAAGGTACTAGTCCAAAAAATACTTGTGAAGATATATTCCACTTATCCGGACAAATAAACTCTTTAATAAATATATTCAATTACAAATTATTTAAAAAAAATATTTGTGAGATTAAAGTTGGAATTGGTTTAGATTATGGTTCTACTTTAATGATAAAGGCAGGCCGTAAAGGGACTGGAGTAAACGATATAGTTTGGATGGGCGACGTAGTAAATATATCTTCTAAATTATGTGACAATGCATATAAAGAAGATAAACCTCGAGTATTAATGACAAAAAAAGTTTATGAAACCCTACCTTGGAACGAGTGGCCAAGCTGTGGAAAACCACACTTGTATAAAATTAAAAGTTTAGAAAATAAAGAAATTTATGGAAGAGATTATTTTAATACCTGGATGAACGAGTATTTAGAAAATATTAAAGAATAGATAATCATTTATTTAAATAATTTTTAAACCATAAAATTACGAATAGTAAGAAAATTAAAAGTAAAATACCAATATTAAAGTAAAAATAAGTTAAAAATGCAAATAATAGCATGATACTACATATAATACAGAAAATACTGTAATTAAATTTTTTATACTTTTCCCCAGCTATTTTTGAATTTATAACTATCTGTTGAGCAAGTTCTTTTTCATATTCAGAAGGTTCTTGATTTTCGTTATATTTTTTAAATATGGCATTTAAGTAAGTTTCAGAATTGTACTTGCAGATATGGTCATAAAATAGTAAATTATCTGTTTCAGAAATATTTTCTGACTTAGCAATAAATGAACATAACGAAATAAATAAGCTTATAAGTAACATTAATACAACAAAGCCGAAAACATACTTAAATAAAGGGTTTTCTGAAAACGTTTCAGGGGTTAATCGCAATAATCCAAAAATTGCAACACCGTCAAATGCAACAATTGCAGCATTTTTAGCTTCTGCAAAAGAAAGCCACCTGTTAACGTTTTCAAAAATCTTTTCAAGTTTTTGTTCCATAATTAACCTCAATATCTTATAAAATTATATGTTACCTGATTAATACGATAAATTATATTAAATACAAAGATTTAAGATTTATTTATAAAGCTCCACCCTACGTTTAATAAGATTTAATTTATAATCATTAAGTTCATCAGATTTTTTTGACAATTTATACTCCAAATTTTTAATATCTTTTTTTAGAGAATATATTTCATCATTTTTTTTATTTAATTCAATTAATAAGTCGTAATCATTCTCTTTTTTACGACTTTTTGTATTTTTTACAGGATATTCAAACTTATCACATAATTCATCGCAATAGTCCAAATATTGATTTTTAGTAATATATCCAGTGTAGTATTTACCGTTTTTATATCTTTTTTCTTCTTTAAAATCATATTCAGATTTGATAGTTTCATTTAATTTAGAATATGCTTTTTCTCCAATAAATATTTCACCTTGTTTTGCTAAATCTGCGTATTTGCTGGCATAATTTGTTACATTGCCAATCCAAACGTCGCCCCATTCTCGAGTTTTACCTTTAGATTTCATTCCAACTTTTGTTATTAATGCTGGACCGTAACCTATTCCAATTCCATAAGTTAAAAATTTTTTGGAGTTTTTGGATAGCTTAGGATTTAAAGAATAATCTAAAACTGTATTCATAGATTTTGCAGCATTTAATGCTTTTTCAACCGCAGAAATGGGATTTTCGTCAGACTCTTTATCATCTAAAAATACGCCCATTATTCGGTCTCCTAAAAATTGTCGAGTATTTCCACCACAACATCTAACACATTTTACCGCCATTTTCATAAAACTACGATATATTTTAACTGCTTTCTTAGTTCCAACTTCGTTTACTAAACCCGTTGAATCCCTTATATCAATAAATAATATTGCACATTTTATATTATAGGGAGTATTTGAATCATTCAAAGTATCCAAATTAGGAAAGGTAGTTTCAACAATTATTTTTTCTACAGGTTCATTTATTATTTCATCAAATTTTTCGTTTAAGTTATTAAAGTCTGTTTTAGTAAGGATATTCATTTTTCCACCTGTAACATATTTTAGCATATAATATTTTTTTTAAAATTAGTTTAATATATTATATTTAATAATATTAATTTATTACCTAAAAATTTACTTAAAAAGGGTTATATATTTTTAAAAATAAAATTGTTATATTATAGTTTTTAAGGTGTTTATTTTGAGGAATATTATTAAAAAAATAATTATGATTTATAAAATTTCTAAATATATGGATATTGAAGAACTTTTAGAACATTATGATCATATTGGTTCCCCCTATAAAATACCAATCATAATAATAGCTATTATTGGTTTAATCCTATTTTTATTATCTCTTTTTTTTATGTCAGAAAATAGTATAAACATATTAAAGGGATCTGGACTAGTTACTTTGATATTCGATAATTTTTATACAATTTTAACAATATATTTTGCAGTTATTGCAATAATTTTAACTATAAAACCACCACTTGGTTCAAATAGGAATATCTTAATAAATATGTTTGGGTCCATATATAATATTATATTAATTGTATACATTATCATAGCACTCATATTTCAGATTATTTCTTGTTTAGATAATAATTACGGCTGTGTTCTTTCTAATATGTTAATTTATGACATTATTTTTATAATATTTTTCATAGTTTTTATAATATATTCCACCAGTAACAAAATTTTAATTCGAAAGTGTATAAAAAATCTTTCCAGAACCCTACCTCAAAAACATATCACCTTAATGGATGTATCAAAAGAAAAATATAACTATCAGAATGGTGCATTCAGTACTGACATATGTTCAAAAATAGAAGCGGAAGAAAAAGATATTTGCGAATTGGAGTTTAAAACGCTTTTGGGGTATTACAATGTTAACTTTAATTCGATTGAAAAATTATTACATGAGTATAATATACAATTAGCTCATCTTTATATTCAAAAAAATAATATAAATTTAAAATATATAACTTCTGAAACGCTTAATGAAGAAAAAAAGGAAAAATTTATATTTGAAATTAAAGAACTCATAATGGATAAAACTAATGAAATAACGGTTTTAAAACAACCTTATCAAGCTGAATTACATAATTACCAATCTTTATTACATGGCATAACTAAAAAAAATGACTTAGAAATATTATGTGAATATATTGTGGAAATAGTTGAAAAGGTAGATAATCCAGATAAGGACTATAATATATTAATCGATGAATTTAAAGAATATATGGTAAGATTAGGAGATAATAATGAATGTCAAGATTATTTTTTAAATGGATTAAACTATCATATAATTCCTTATAATTATAGAAATATTGAAAAAATTATGGAATTAAGATACAAAGTGCTTATATCTATAATAAAAAACAAAACAAATACTCCAGGATATTATGAATTATTAGGTTATACTAGTATAATTGTATACCTTGGTACAGTATATAATCATTTAATAGAGGATAAAGAAGAATGTAAATATATTAAATATTTAATCGATCAAATATTAGAACAATATATTAAATATTTAGATGAACTAATTAAACTAAATAATTTAAATGATCGATACAAACAAAATTTGGTATTAGATGAAATTCTATATTTTAAAGAAGGAAAATATAATTTCATAGAAGATACAACATATAATGAATTCCATACAAAATATGAGTTAGATATTAAATCAAATAATATAATTAACACATTATTTTACCTAATATTAAAAAACATTTATTTAAATTATATTGATAAATCATGGATTAATACTATAGTTATATTGTGTAAAGAATATGGTACAGATGATAAAAATAGGGATAATATATCTCAGGAGTATGAATTAATGTATAAGTATAGACCAATTTTATTTTACATATTATATTGGCAGGAAAATAAAGAACTAAAAGAAATTTTAGACTATTCAGAATTTAACGAAAAGAAAGAAGATAATTTATTCTTAAAAGACCTAACTGAATTAACTTATAGGGATATTGAAGTTTATGGAACTCATAGATTACATTTTGAAAAATTTAAAAGAGATGCCCTTAAAATAACTGAAGAATATTATAAAAATAATGAAATGAAATAAATTAATAAATTTATTATTAATGTTGAGGTGGGAATTTGACAGATAAAGTTATTGGGTTAATTAAAACCATATTGGTAACGTTGATAGGTATTTATGTAATTTGGCACGTTTATATTACTTTATTTTAAAAATATGTGCCCATAATTTTTTAAAAATATTTTCAAATAACTATTAATTAAAAAAATAAAAAATAAAAGAAAATTTAATTATTTATTGGGTGTTGATCTTTTATGTCTTTTTACTTTTGTACCATCTTTTTTACGATATGATTTGACTGATACTATTTTTTTGTTTGATTCAGGTTTTTATGCTATCAACTCCAATATTGATAGGCAATAGATTAATATTGCCCCAATATAACTTTTAGTTTAAACTTATTTATGCCCGATATATCGGATAAAATTGGTTAAGTATATATTATAAGAAATGTCTAAATTTTTAATAATATTTAGGAATGTGTTAATAGGGGTGGATTATGGAAGAAAAGCTAAACGATAAACATACATTAACAAAAAATGAAAAAAAATATCAAGAGTTATTGAAGGAATCATGTGTAGCAATTATAAATTCTAGCTTTGATGAAGCTTTAAATGGAATAGACGAGGCAATTAATATTTTCGATAATCGCTATGAAGCTTATTATCAAAAGGGATTATTATATTATAAATATAGTAATTTTAAAGAAGCTGAAGAATATATCGAAAAAGCTAACTCATTAGGTTGTGATGATTTAGAATATTATTCCCTTAAATCATATATATATTATAGTTCTAAAGATTACACTAATGCACTTAACTATGTGAACAAATATTTGAATAGTTCAGAAGATCTAGAAAGTCCTGAAACTATACCCCTATATTGTATAAAAAGTCTAATTTATAGTGAATTAAAACAATATGAAGAAGCAATAATGTATATTAAACAAGCTGAAGTAGCATTTCTCAGATTTGAAAAAGAAGGTCCCGAGCAGAGTAAACAAAAAAATGATGTTATGAATATGCCTTTTATATCTTACTTAAAAGCTGTAATATATAATATATGGGGAGATATTTACTTAAAGAAAAGTAAGTTTAAGAATGCTTTAGCAAAATACAACGAATCAATAGACCCAAAGTACGAAAATAGTAGTGCTTATTTGAGTATAGGTAATACTTATTATATTAGAGCATCTAAAAAAAATGATAAAAAATTATTTAATAAAGCTTTATCCAATTACCGTAAAGCACTAGACTTAAAAAAATCCATGGATCATGCCCAAAATTATTCTGCAATATGTGCAGGGTTAGGTAACGTTAATATGGAACTTGGAAATACTAAAGAAGCCTCCAAAAATTATCGGCTTGCATCTGAAAGCTATACTTTACCATATACTAGCGATCAACAAACAAATATGTTGTTGGAAATAACTGAATATTATATAAATAACTTAAAATGTAGCGAAGAAATTAGTAATTTAATTATTGAACACTCCTTAAAGTTAGCATATGCGACAATGAAATTTAAAAATAAAAAACTTGTTAATTTTAAAGACGTTAAAAAATTTGTACACTACACCACACCACCTACAATTGAGAACCTAATCCCAAACGAGGGAATAAGCAAAGGACATAATGTAATAAATTCATATTTTAGACTTTATAATGCAATGTATATGAATGATCCTGAGGAAGGTATTCTTTTAATTGATGCGTTAAAACAAAAATATAAAAAATTATTTAATAGTGAAAATGACGGTTATAATCCTCAGGCAACTTTTATAGGTAGTTTCTTAAAAGAAGAAGATGAATTATTTTTGTGGAGGACTTATGGAAAAGATGAAAATGAAAAGGAAGCCCGAGGATTGAATTTAGTATTTAATCAGGATTATTTTGACCAAGATAATACTTCATATTTGGAATCTTCAAAAATAATTTGCGATTTAATAGGCAAAAACAATGTTGATAGAGAAGACAATGTTGAAAAATCTGAATTGTGCAGTATAATATTTAATTCACAACATATAAAATATAATTTATACCATGTTACATATGTTATAGATAAAGATCTTAAAAAATATATAAATCCCAGGAATAATAAGAATAATAAAACCACCAAAGATAAAAAACTTGAAGATTTAGCCGATTATTTAAAAAATATACAAGGACCATTATCAGAATTAAAAGAATTGTGTTTCCCAGATAATAGAATAACATCTGACTTAAAAAAGGAAGAAATAAAAATAGTATCTGATATGACATTATCAATACTAAAAGATGTTAGCTATCTTATAAAATCGAAGAGCTACAAAGAAGAACAAGAGATGAGAGTTTTAGTTACATTACCTATCGATGATAAGGAACATATTAAATTTGACCCTCAAGATACGTATCCTCAAAAAATGTATATAAATATTGAAAAAAGTCTTAATGATGAAAACGGAAAATACGATCGATATATTAAAAAAGTAACACTCGGACCAAATCTAAAAGACAAAAACAGATGGATAGCTTATTTAAATCGAAAAGGATTAAAAGTTAAAGAATCGACACATAAAATTCAATAATTAATTTTTTTATTTTTAAATTATTTTTAAAAAAAACTAATAACAATATCCATATTATAATATCATAATATTATATATAATATTGATTCTAAATTTTTAACAATGTAAAAACAATTAGGTGAAAATGTGGAATCATTACGGATTAAAAATTTAAGATGTTTTGAAGATACTGAAGAGATCCAGCTAAATAAATTAAATATATTTTTAGGAACCAACAGTTCTGGAAAAAGTAGTATCCTAAGAACATTTCCCTTGATGAAACAAAGTATTGAAAAAAAAACATCTGAACCTATTTTATGGTATGGCGATTACGTAGATTTTGGAAATTTTGAAAATAGTTTACATGATAAAGATAATGAAGAAATATCTTTTGAATACGGTTTTGACTATTATACTATTACGCAAAATATGAACAGAATGCCTTATGTACGTTATAGTAACAAATTAAGAAATCCATACATTGATAAAAATCTAAAGGTTTACTTTACAATTACGGTAAATTCTAATCAAATTACGAGTATGTCAATAAAAATCAATGAATTTGAATCACTTTTTATACTCTCTAAAAAAGATATATCATTAAAAGAAGAATTTAAGCGTATAAGGTATAGTTCAAAAATAAATCCAAAGTTAAAATCTCTTGAAAAATGGACGATTAATGGTAAAGAAGTAAAATTTAAAGAAGCCAACAGTTTTATTGAATTCGAAGGAACAGAAATCTTTTCGGCACCAGAATTATATCATAATGTTATTCAGAAGATGCACAATATACTGTCAGATACTGATATGAAAGATTATATCTTCGAAAGTGAAATATTAACAAAATTATTAAATTATATAAGATGGGATCAATTAACAAACATCGATTCGTCAATTAAGAGTTTTTTAAAAGACAGTGAAATAAAACTGTCTGATCAAAATAGAATTCGTTTGAAAAAATACATTACATTATATTTAACTGTTCAGATTATTAACACCATTTGTTATATCATGAAAAAAGAGTTTACAAATTTGGATTATATTTATCCTTTAAGAGCAAATGCTCAAAGATATTATCGAAGGTCTGGAATATCTATAGATCAAATTGATCCCGAAGGTATTAATGTACCACTATTCTTAGACAAGTTTGACGAAAAAACTTCATATGCTTTTGAAAATTGGACTAAAAAAAAGTTTGGAATTGAATTTAAGATAAGACCAAATAATGATTATCTATCGGTAATGATAAAAGAAGGCAATAACGAAATCAACCTAATAGATTCAGGGTTCGGATATTCTCAAATATTGCCAATATTATTAATACTATGGAATGCTAAAAATGATAAAAACAAAATTTTAAATGGTAGACGCTCTATAAAAACAATTTTTGCTATGGAACAGCCAGAATTACATTTACACCCTGCTATGCAATCAAAAATGCTAAAGACAATGGTGGATTTATTAAAAGAATCCAAAAATTCCCCTCACAATATAAAATTCATTTTAGAAACACATAGTGAAAATATTATAAATTCATTATCTTATATGATTAAAGCAAATTATTTAGATCCAGAATGGGTTAATATCTACATTTTTGAAAAAGAAGACTCAAAAAGTACTCCTAAAAAAGTTGAATTCACCAAAGATGGGATGTTAAATAAAAGGTGGCCAATTGGTTTCTTTTTACCGGAGTGGGATTACCTATGCTAATTATATTGGATAATTCATTAAATAACACAAACTTAATTAATAAAAATATTCAATCTTTTGAAATACTTGCGTTATCAGCACTGCAAGGATTACACGGTATAGTAATCGAGGATTACGACACATTTAAAGCCATTATGAACTCTAATTTACCCAAAAATATGAAAAATATTTTTTACGAAGTATATCGGGATAAATCTTCAGAACTAGAACATTTTTTAGAATATATTTGTGAAGCAATTACCATCATTGATAGTGAAAATTATAATACTAAAGAATACTTCGATGGCAGAATAAAAACTACAATATCACTAGATATAAAAGAAATTTTGAAATATAAAATATCTCAATCATATTTAATTTCCGAAGATGAAGACGATTGTGAATTTTATATAACATTATCAAAATATATATTGGAAAAATATTTAATCAAAAAGGATCTTAAAAATCACTGTTGTATAAATTATGAAAAAATAGGAGGTTCAGGAGGGGGTACTTACAGAAAAGTTAAAAATTATTTAGACCGAAAAAAGGATAAGTGTATTAGTTTAACAATTGTGGATTCAGATATAAAAAATAACCAAAAAAATTCAATGGGTGAAACATACAATAAAGTTAAAGAAATATATGATCAAAATAAAGAAAAAATTGAAAATGGAGAAATAATTTCAAAATTAATTTATCCAAAAAATGTTTCTGAAAAAGAAAATACGATTCCTCCAAACATATACCAATTAATAAATTGTCATGGACCTATGGAAAAAAAAGGTTTAGATATGCTTACTAGGTTGATAACTGAGGACTATGAACATATTGTTCATACTTATGACTATAAAAAAGGTATTACATTAAAAAATGCAACCAATAGTCAAAATTATAAATATTATAAAAAATTCCTTGAACATTTTGGATATGATAATAAAGAAATTGGCAAAATTAAAACGAGTTTAAAGGACTGTATTAAAAAATCAAAAGGAAATTGTAAAGGATGTATTATTCATGAAAAATATTTTGATTTTAAATATTTAGATGGAGAGGGATATGGTAAGGATTTATACATAATACCCCCAATAGGTAAAAAGACAAATTTATTAGTGGATAATATTAACGATATTAAAGATACAATCGATATTAAAGATATTCCTGAAACATATGTTAATCTTTGGACGGATATCTCAAAAAATTGTTTAACCTGGGGTTTCGCATTTGAAGATTTTCCAATTTAACATATGTTTATTCGACAAATTATTAGATCTTCACCAGACATTTTAAAACTTTTGTCCTTTTTATATATTTTAACAATATTCTAAGGGATTTTATTAAATTATTTATCAATTTTTCAAAAATAAAAGTTAAAATCATACATAATAATACTTGTTTTATAAATTGTATTACAAATTTTAAAAAATTAAAAAAATAGGTATTTGAGCATGTCGTTTAATATCTTCTTTTATAACTTCTATAATTTTTCGATATAGAACTTCTATTTTGATATATTACAATTATTAATCCGAAAGATAAGATGCCAACGTATCCGAATGGTATGTTTTGTATTAAGTTGTTTAATTGTTCACCGAATGGGACATTTTGAACTATATTACCTATTCCTGTGTTTACATTATCTATAAGTCCTCCGTCTCCAAATAAAGGAACTGTTGGTTCTTTAACTAAATCTTCAGCATCTTCAGCCACACTTTTAGCTTGCTCATCTTTTCCATAAGTATATAATTTGGAAGCTCTTGTATATTCATCTCCGGCTATTTCGTACACTCTTACAGTTTCTAACAAGGCGGATACTTCACGCTCTCTGTTACTTCTGTCGTTACTTGATAATAGTTTCTTAAATTCTAAGTAATATGTATCTATTTTATCGATACCTTTCTGATATTGTGCTATTGCTTTATCTGCACAATCTGCCCCTTGGGAAGAACCTGCTATTTTTGCTTTTTCTTTATAAGCTTGGGCAGTTATGATTTTAGAGTTTAATCCTTCTTTTGTAGAATTTAATTTCTTAAGTACAGTTGTTTTTGTTGCAGTATTCCATTCTGTGAGGTTTTGTAAATCTTTTATTTCGTCTAATATTTGACCTGATACAGTCCTTTCAGAACCATATACAAATATTTCGGGTTTGTTGATTGTCCATACTGGTAGATTTACGCTGTCATTTCTTTCGATTTCCCCGTAAACGATAGCATATGTGTTAAATGCTAATAAATCATCTTCATTATCTGTAGTGTAAGATGTGTAAATTGTCATAGGGTCTATACTTGTAAAATAACCCTTTTGTAATGCTTTTTTGCTTGAAATTGTTATATCGTGGTTTGTATTTTCTTCTAAAGTTATTACTGCTACATCGTCGTAAATTCTGCATGGAACTCCTGCCCTTGTAAATAATTCCCCACAATTGTCAATATATACATATCTCATATCAGGGCTTCTATTTACTGCATTAACGGGGCTACTCCATAAAAGTGATAAAATGTTTGATGTAGAACCTTGGCATACGCTTTCGTAAGGTATAAGTTTATCTCCGTATTCTTCGAGGTAGTCTATCGGTAGGGAACCTTCGTTAAAGCTACCTATCATATAGTCACCGTTTTTTATCCTACTGTCTAAACCTACAGTGTTACCTAAGTGTAAAGCGTCTGTATCGTCTCTTTCTTTAACTTCGTGCTCTTCCCCATTCTCATCGGTTTCTGTATGGGATATATATCTTTCAATGTGGGCGTGAACTTCATAATAAACTTCAAATGGTTCAACATCTGAATTTAATATTTCTTCGATTTCTGAATAATCAACGTTCGTACTACTTGTAAATCTTTTTACAGTATCGGAATAAGTATCCGGTGCTTTCATTATTGTTTCTACTGAATTTGTACCGGATATAGTAAATTCGGAATCATAAGAATGTTCAGTTTCATTGTAAGTCTGTTCATATCGTTTATTAAATAAGTAGTATTTTATTTCAGGATTATTTTTAGATTTTACGTACATAACTACTTTTTCGACGTGTATTTTCTCGCCAGTACTTTTTGATATGGATAATTTTACAGGGAATGCCGAATATCCATATATTTTATCAGGGGCATATATTTTTGTAGTTATGTCATTATTTCCAGACGTTTCGATAGCGTATAAAACTAATTCTGATTGTGTCTTTTCTTTTAATAGGTCTATTAATTGTTTGGAGTCTTCTGCATAGTTATATTCTTTGAAGTTTCTTTTTTCTACTAAAGTTTGACCAGTTGTACTTTTGTTAACAATTGGTATTACCTCAGGTTCTTCACCAGTTAACCATGAGAAAAACCCATCTATCCAACCTATTATTATATTATTCTGTCCATTTTGCATGTCTTCCACGCTATCGTGAGGTGTATATGCCATAATAGGTGAGATTAAAAGGAATAAGGATAATAAAATGATTAATCGTTTCATTTTATCACCTTTTTACCTATTTTTATCTTCTTTTTACTTCTAAAGTATGCAACTCCACCAACTACTAAAGCAAGCACTATAACGATTATAATAATTGTAGTTATGCTTAATCCATTTTCATCGTCAAAAAATGGTATTGTATTACTTTTAATATTTATTGTAACCGTATCGGAACTTATTTCCTCATTATCTAAGTAAACTTTAACTAATACTGTGTAGCTATCAAATTCTAAGTTATCCAATAGAATGGCTTTTCCTAACACATTTTTAGTTTCTTGAGGGGCTATTGAATAGGTTAATTCTGTATCATTTGTTAAACAATTTGGTGAAGCCCCCATAACTTTTACAGTGTAATATTTTGTAATTAAGTAAGGATTTTTTAGTGATAAAGGAATATCTAATTGACCGCCTTTTGATACTTGAAACTCATTATTATCAAGTGTTATAGAGTTTTTAATATTTAATGGATATTTAGCGTTATAGTCCTCGCCTGAAATTATTAAATTATAGTCTTTAACTTCCAAATCTACATTAAAGTTATAAGATTGATAACTTCCTAAATCGTAGTCTTTGGAGTAAATACTTTTTCCCGTGTTATCTTGTAATAATATAGATACTCTTTGAGGATTACCAGTTTTTTCAGTTATTTTAAATGTATTTGTACCAGTTGATAAAGCAGGCAATTCTACTAAAACCGGTAATTCATTAACTTGATAATTAATTAGTTTAGTAGCAATATATGTTTGTCCGCTGAAATCTGTTCCAACTACCCTAATACTATTAGATTTAGAACCAGTTAACGCACCAGCAGGTAATTTAACGGTCAAAGTAATTCCTTGTGTTCCAATAGTACCTAAATCATATATTTCATCGTCATTTATTGCTATTTCTTCATTATTTTTTGAAACTGAAATAGCTTCTGTAGTTGGGAATTCTAAACGTACACTTGTAACTTCTTGTACAGGTTTTATGCTCAATCTTGTTACAAAGTCATTGTTTTGATAAGTAGATATTGTATCAAGTTGTTGGATTTTAAACATTGAGCTTCTTGGGAATAAATCTATATGCAAGGTCATAGATTCGTCTTCCGATATTGTTATATCTCTTTCTTCGCCCCAATATCCAACTTTTGAAAAGTTAATATGATATGTTCCAACAGGTAATGTGATTTTTGTATTGTTATTAATCGTTGTAGTTTCCCCGTTTAAAGTACAGCTACATTCTTCATCGTCAAGGAAAATAGTCAATTGTCCTTTTGGTAATGGAGCTTTTAACTTTTGAGCTTCGGGAATTTGAACGTTACCAAATGCAACTACCCAAGTGTGTGCATACGCTGTGTATCCACAATCGCTAACTAAATTTAATTGTAAATTTCCAGAGTCTCCGAACATTACTCTTTTAATGCCGTATACTTTGCCTGCACTTGTACCATAAACCGTTGTTCCATCTAATTTTACATAAGCTCCACAATCTACAAAGGACTCTCCTTCTGCATCTCCCATTATATATCCATTGCATGGGGCATAAGATGTATAATTGTAATCTAATACTTTATTTACTTGTATTGTGCTCCCAGATACTCGATATATTGCATAATCCAATCTCTTATTGTTTGAAAACACTTTTACATTATCAATATATAAGTTAGTAGCAGTATATACAGGATTTATTAAAGCTCTTATCAAGTCTTGTTCTGATTGAAAATATACTATGTTATTCTCATAACTTTCTATTTGAGGGGCGTATCCTTGCCAACTCGTATTAAACTTTTGTTGCAATAATTCGGGAGTATAACTATCTGAAAACTCCATGTAATAACCAGTACTTGCAAAGGATGAATTTATTGTTACCAATAAAAATAAAAGGAATAGATAATAATGTTTTTTCATTATCTATCACCATTTTTTACCGTAATTATTGTTGTTGCTTTTGAATCCATTACTATTGTCAAATGTTGGTTTTTTCTTTCTTTTATCACCTATTGTAGCCACACCTACAATTATAAAAGCCATTCCTCCAACGATTACGATGCCTAAATTATCATTGATTAAAGTTTCTAATTGAGTTCTTATATCGTCATTATCGTCTAAATTTACTAAAATTATTGTTCTATTGCCTAAATTAGTATTATTTGTATTATTAATAGTATCATTATTATTAGTTTGATTTACATCGTCATTTGAATTATTTATTGTATTATTATCTTCTAAATTAGTATCATTGTTTGAATCGTTAATTATTTCTGAATTATTGTTTGAATCGTTATTTGTATCGTTATTTGTATCATTAATTTCAGTTATAACTTCGATTGGTACGAATGTTAATGTTAAATTTACTAAGTTAGTATATGGTTTTACAGTATAATTTTTAATTATATCTTCAAATCCGTCTTTTTTAAACGTAAAATTATGTACTGAATTATTTTCATACATTCTTGATATCATACAACCGCTCGTAGGTCCTGACACGTTACTAAAATATGCGCCTTGTGAATTGTTAATCTGTTCATTGTCTAAGTAGACCGTATAGTTATCTTGATTAGACGTTAACATCAGGTTCATAGTTACTGGTACAGGTTCGGCGAGGGTAGGAACAATTGTAGATATCATCATAATTAATGCTAATATCATCATCAATACCATGTTCTTTTTCACTCTTTCACCCCGTTAATCTGATTTTGCCATAGCTACGAGTGTTACAAAACAAGCACCCCAAGCAACGACTTTAATTGTAAATTCATTCAATACATCGAGTTGTAAAAATCCATAATTGATTATCACAAAAGCAGAAATCAACATACCGATTATTTCGTAAATTGTTAACCTTTTAGACTTAAATTTCCCGAATTTGTCACTAAGTGCTACAGCTATGAAAGCTAAAGCATAAACCCCTATTGAATAATAGATATTTTCAAAGATTATCGCATTAAAAACGATATCGTAAAGAGTAAAAGCACCAGCTAAAATTCCAAACGCTTCTACAGGGCTTATTTTTCCAACGGGGAACAATTCTATTTTATTACCCATTAATTCACCTCGTAAATTGATATTTTATATTCATATGTTTTAGTGATAGCAATTGTATATTTGATTAGCCAAATTCATTGTATAATGTGCTTAAAGCAAGCAAAGTTATTAAACAGATTACTCCGCCGACTATAACGTCAACAGAGCCACTACCTACTGCAGGAGCTACAAAACTTAATATGAACGCCATTACTTTGGTTAGTAACGAGGGGATTATAAATACTAAAAGCCAAGCTAAAGAAAGCATATCTGTAAAAGTTTTCCTTTTAGCGGTTGCAAATAAAATAAATCCGCACACGACGACCCCGAAATAGCCAACACCCTCGATAAGTGTGCCTACAATCGTACCAAGTCCAGCAGGTATCACGCTTAAAAAGTCGGAGAATACAGTCCCTAAAGCAATTCCACAACCTACAACGTAAGCCAAGAACCTAAAACTTGAAGAATTTACCTTAGGTTTATAACTGCCCCCACCTCCTCTGTAATTATTATATTTATTGTTTGGATATCCCATTTTTTCCTCCTTAAAGTGCCATTTAGTTTTATTTTAAATTTATTTAAGTTATTTAGATTTATTTTAGTTTTATTTTAAATTTATTTTAGGTTATTTCCGTTTAGGTGCAATATGAAATAATGAAAATTAATAACGTCTTCTTTTAGGCCTTTTCTTCCAAATCCTACCAGTTGGGCGGAAGTAAGAAATGAAAAATGCTGAAATCATTAAAACGGCAACGAGCAAAACACAGACCTCATCTATTGACCACCCTGCAAACAATCCGAAAGATTGTAAAAATTCAGTTACTTTGGCCCTATACCACGCCGTAGGTGCGAGAACGGAGGCTATTATAAGCAATACAGAAGCCATAGGAACTGCCAATTTATTAACTAAATATCTAATAATCACCTATTGTAATCACCTCTTAAAGCTCTAATTAAGAGTTATTTCGAAAAAAGTATTTAAATAAACGTTTTATATCCTAAAAACAGGATATTGGGATATTAAAATATTTTAAATTTGAAATATATCATATTTTTATACAATTAATTAGATAAATTAACAAACTAATTATATTGTTTATTTCGGTGATTTTGTGAGTGAAGATATAGGAAATGATACTAAAGAATCTCCTGAGGAATATGACTATTACGAATCAGATGGTCCAAAAAGTCGTGTCGAAGAATTAAATCAATCTCGTAGAGAATTATTATATAAAATATATGAAGGTACTAAAAATTTTAAAAATCCTGAAAAAAATAGTTATGTTATCAGTTTAGTAGGGGAGTGGGGTTGCGGAAAAACATCTTTATTTAATGGACTAAAAGAATTACATAATAAAGATTATGAAAGTTTTAAGCTTAAAAGTAATAACTATGTTCCTAAGTTTATTAGTGAAAATTCATTAATAATATATGTGAAAAATAATTTAATTAATAACATTAACTCATATTTAATTGCTATAATACTTTCATTAGTAGTTTTTGGAACATTATATATTTCGGAAAATATGGCAGATGCGTTAGCCTATATAATCATATACGCTTTTTTTTATTGGTTGATTAAAAATAGTTATATAATACTATTTGATAAAGAATATGGTAAGCTAAAAGAATACATAACCAAAGAAAAATTTGAAAAAAATCCACTATATAATTTTATAAATACTGGTAAATCAGTTATAACAAACATAAAACTGCATATAAAAAATTGGTTAAAATATGGATTTAATTGGTTAAAATTATGTTGTAATTTAAATATCGAAGAATATTCAAAAACTAATGTCATAATGGAGTTTAATCCTTGGTATTTTGAAAACGAAGAAGACTTAATAAATTCATTTTTTGAAGAAATATACCATAATATAATCATAAAATATGACACATTAGAATATGATAAGTATGAACTTAAAAAGAAATCTAAAAAATTAGGTAAACTACTTAAAAGATATGGGGGATTAATTGCATTTGCAAGTTCCACGACTAGTGGCAATATTACAAATTCCTTATCTTTAAATTTTAGCTCATTTTCAGGTTATGGTAGTAAAAATAAAAATATATTTGAAACTAAGAAAAAAATAGAAAAAAATCTTGAAGATTTAAATGTTAATATTATTATAATTATAGACGATTTAGACCGATTAACAGGTAAAGAAATAAAATTAATGTTTAAATTAATTAAATCTGTTGCAAATTTTCCAAATACTGTTTATATATTAGGTTACGATAAAAAAGTAGTTTCAAAAGCTCTTGCAGATGCACAATGTGGTTTGGAACATTTATATGTAAATGGCAAATCTAAAAGAATTATCGATACCGAAATGGGCGAAGAGTACATTAAAAAAATCGTTCAAGCGGAATTTCCTATACCTGAACTTAGCAAAGAAGAATTAACAGAAGATTTCTTAAAAAAAGTATTCAAATATGAGGAATTTAGTAAAGTTTGCAGTTACAAAGATATACTAGAAGATTTTGAAATATTAAAAACAATTGGTAATCAGAGAGATTTTAATCGATTATATAATAATTTTCGCTTTGAATTTAATATTGTTCGTGACTATGTAAATCCTTTTGATTTTTTAGCAATTACAATACTAAAATATCGGTACAAAAAAATGTATGATTATTTGTCTGAAAAATTACCTTGGAGATTTACCCCATACAATTTAACTGGTGAATATATTAATGGAAAAAGGGTAACTGAACAAAAAGTATATGACGAAATAACAAATGAAATAAATAAAATTATTAAAAATGAATATTCAGAATACTACGCAAAAATACTATCAAATTTTATTCCCGAATTTTTAATTATCTCAGATAATGATGACATAGAACCTGAAGAACTTAGTAAATTTCATCTCGAACAATTTCATAATAAACATAAACCCATTGAAAAATATAAATCTATAAATAATTCTGAAAAATTTAATACATATTTTAAATTGAATGTAGAAAATCTTATACCAAATAGTGCATTTGATATATTATTTGATGAAAAAAATATCAAAGAAGAAAAACAGCTTATCGAAATTTTAAACAAAACAGGAGTTAATACATCTGAAAAACTTAAAACTTTTGTTAAAATTATGGGGGATGTCCTATATCCGAATTACGATGGTAAAAAAATAGACAAATCTAATTACGAAGGTATAATCGAATTAATATTAAATAATAACTTTGACGATAGAAAAGTTAATCTTATTTATTATTTGGCTATTGAAAATTTCCCGCTCGTATATTCAATGCTTATTAAAAAATTGCAAAATAATACTCTAAATGAAGATATGATAAATATTATTAAAAGAATCACTAATAACTCTGAAATCTTTAAAGAGTACCCTAATGAAGCTAATGATTTAATTAAGTCATTTTTTGACCATATGATAAATAATAAAGATATTGAAGATTATAAATCTTGCTATGAAATATTTAATAGTTGGGAAGTTAGGGATTCAAAAACTATGAAAAAATATGTAAAAGAAGATTTCGACTACAATATGACTATTGGAATAATGTTGAAGTATTTAAATGATAAAAATATTTTATTTGAACCTGATATGGATACTCATTATAACTCAGATATTAAATATGACATTAATAGCCCAAAGTTCCAATTAAACTGTAAATTAGAATACATCCAAAAAACTTTTGATAATATATATATTTGCAAATGGTTAAGAAATAAAGACAATGAAAATAATCCTTACTATAATACGTTAAAAGAACATTTTAAAAATACATGTAAAGAAAAAACATTACATGACGTATCTAACTCATTTGAGACCCTTAGAAAAAATATTAAACTACCATCTACAAAAGAAATGGATGATATAACTAAAGCCACTGAATTTGTTAGAAAAAATATTAAACTACCATCTACAAAAGAAATGGATGATATAACTAAAGCCACTGAATTTGTTAGAAAAAATATTAAACTACCATCTACCAAAGATAAAATAATAAAATTAAATAATAATGAAAAACATAAAGAATTACTTGATTTTATTAGTAAATTATATAAGGAACATCCTGAAATATTTGAAATAGCTAAAAAATATCCTAATTGGGCAAATAATATATTTAAAGAAGATAAATTTAATAAAAAATAATTAAATAAATCATTTCTTTTTCTTTTCTCTTGCTTGTTTTATTCTTTCAATTCCTTGTAAAAATCTATCGGTTCTACCTTGCAACTCTTTTGAACGTAATATTTTTTCTACTTTTTCAGATGGTGGATTCACTTTTAAGATTCTACCACCTAAGTTTATAAAACCATTTTTTACAATTGGTGCAGGTTCAAAGAAATCTCTGAAATCTTTATCAAGTAAAGAATAATCAGGACAAGATGTTATGACTAAAGGAATATTGGTTCTTATTTCTTGTAAAATCTTCGCAAACTCTTTATTTTCTGTTGATGAGAAGTCTCTTTTATAAAATTTTGTAGCGAAATCATCCAAGATTAAGCAGTCACATATTTGTATATCTTCCACATCGTAACCAAAGACCACGTTATACTTTTTTCTTTTAAGCTCTTCGTAAATTCCCATTAGATGAGTAGTTTTATAAGTTCCTCTTGCTCCAAAAACGCAAAAGGAAAAATGGTCTAAATTAGGTTTGTAAAGTTCTAAAAGCTCTGTAATAGAAATGTACATTATATCACCTAATCCTTTTGAAGTCTCTTAATTTCTTGACGTTTTTTATATCTTGTCCAAGTTTCGTTATCCTTTGTTGCTTGAAGTACAAACCCTATTTTTGCAGGATTCTTCATTGCAAAGGTCTCGGCTCTTCTTTCTATGAATAAATCTTTTTCATCATCGTTGCAACATCTTTCTAAGAAAAATTGTAGTTTAGTCATTGCCCGAGTCTGAACTATTTGACTTACTTCCGTCATTCCGTCGTATTTCATTTCCTCCGTCATTGCTATCCTCCTTTTTAGTTAAATCTACATCGAATAAACTGTTTTGTTCTTCTTCATACATTTTAGATACGTAATTCTTTAATATGTTTGATTTTTCAGGAGTTACCGAGAAATCTATTAAATCTCTTGACTTTTTAGCCATATTTACAACGTCTGCACCGAATGAATCTTTTAAATCGTAAAGTTCAAACTGTTGTTGGTAAAGTTCCTGTTTCATTTTATCAAGATTTCCATCGAGTAGTATACATCTTAGTTCATCCATCGTTAAGATTTCTGCAGGTGTTATTGAAATTGTACCTTTTATAGTTCCTAAATAGTCATTTATTTTATCTTTGGTCTTTTCCCAGTAGCTAAGTAATCTATTCCAAAACGTAGTTTCATTATATTCTTTATCAGGGTATTTTTCAATGTTATAGTTCTTTATGTAGTACATATCACCGCTATCATCTACTAAATTATCATAGAAGTCAAAGCCGTTAAGTTTAGGCATTTTAAATGTGTAATATTTGCCATCTATCCACCTTATTTTATCAAAGTCGTGAGTTCTTAAAACTCTGATTAGTTTAGCTTTTCGTTCTCCAAATTCTAAAAGTTCTAATCTTAGTAACGGTAAATCAAATAGTTTAAATCCAATTAAATAAGCTAATATTATAGTTATACAAGGTATATAGTTAAAGTATGATAATAAAAGCCTTATATCCCAACTTAAACCGTTGTTATAAGTCAATAATAATATTATGTAGCTTATAATACTTATAAGTACAATTGGTAGAGATTCCGCAAATTGGGCAAGTAGCATTTTATCGATTAGTATTCTTTTAGTTATAAATAGGCATATTGCAAAGATTAAGATATTTAATATAATATTTTGAGCTCCAAACCAAGTTATGGCATAAATTGAGGCTAAGTAAATTTTATCAGGTAGTGTTAATACTGTTGCATCTTTTTTATAAAGTATCATTCCATTATCGTTATAAAGTGCTATGAAGAATTTACCACCTTTTAAACCTACGTTGTTAAATGTATAGTTGTTTTTACCAGCTTCTACGTAAATTGTTTTGAAGTTCTGCCCGTAAACGTCATAAGTGTTTACAGTTTTTAAATTGCCGTCATAATTGTTAATAACTATTGTTAAATCGTTAGTAGTTTGATTAAAATAGTGTGACGTAACCTTAAAATTGTCCATACTACCGTCTGTAGTATCTTCTACTTCGGAATCTCCAAAGTAGTCATAGGCGTTAACTGTATTCATTAAAAAAAGTAAAAATAAAAGTATGTATATTTTTCTCTTTATATTATCTCCTCTCCTACGCTCGTATCTCGTAATTAACTTCGTTATCGTTTAGTCTTTGTTTCCATGTGATTATAAACAAATCTCCATAGATTGAAACGTCATTTATTTGTCTTATAAATCTTCTGCCGTCTGTTGACCTTATTATTATAGCTAAATCTTTTAAAGTTCCGTCTGCAAATTCTTTTAATACTTTAAATCTGCTACCACCGTCATTATTTCTAACAGTATTGTTCTTTTTATCGCTACACTCTTTATCGAAGTATTTGGAACTTGAATTAAATTCTACTGCTATCATTTTATCTACTCTTTGAGTTCTTTTTTAGATAAGTAAATCAATATAGCATTGCAGGTAATTATTATGTAGATATAAACCATATTTTGAATTGTAATCGCTTGTGATAATATATAGAGTGTGAATAAGATAGTTATAATGTTAGAAATGTAAATTACCAAGTTATTATATCTCGTTTTATCAAATTGTAATTTGAAGTTCAAATTATCACCTATTTAAATTCAAATTTTTTAAGTTCTTCTTTGGTTAATATTGTTAAATTATCGTTTTTTAATTCACAAATTTTAATATCTACTGCCAACACAGTTATTTTGTCCTCATTTTTAATCCAACCATATCCACCGTAATCTTTATTTTTGAAAGAAAAACCTATATCTTTTAAAAATTCTCTAAATTTGCATAACTTTTTTTCTCTTTCTTCTGCATCCTCGTCCCCTGTATCATTCACTTTTACCCATTCTGTTAATTTTTCTTGAAGTTGGGAATTTTCTTTAACTTTATAGTAAACGTACATTTTATAACCCCTTAACCGTTAATCCATTCTACGTTGTTGTATTCTTCAGTAGTGTACCAAGATTGAAAAGATGCGTAAAGCACATTTGCAGGGTAGATTTTTTCGACAACTTCTAAAATTTTGTAAAGTTCTTCAGCCCTAACTTCTGTAATAGTTGGACTTGTAAGTAACAAATCGATTGAAGTCATCTTGTTATATCCCATTCCGTTAGGTAATATCTCTAATTCTGAACAGGTGGCTCCTTTAAAGTATAAATCGATTGAATAAACTATTTCTTTAGTGTTAATTACCACATTGTAGCCCATTTCGTTAAGTTTTGCACCAAGTTTTAAAATATCCTTGTTAATTTCAGCTAAATTTTTACGGGTGTATCTCATCTTTCTCACCAATTAACTCTTTTCTGCAATATAGCCCTCTTTTGATGCCAAATATTTTGGGTCTATTTTAATGTAAATTTCATCTTCCTTTTGCCAAAATCCTGGTTTATATACTACATGTTTCGAGATATTTAAACCGTCTTGTATTTCATGCATTTTTGCTATAGATATGGAAGGTATCGCATTAAATTCCTCATAGCAATCTGTTCCTTCAATTGGTACGTATTCCCCATCAATAAGATTGTGATTTACAGGGTTTTCGGATGCATTAAATCCAGTAATCCACAATGCTAATCCCCAAGTTTTATAATACCAAGCCCCATCAGTTTTAATGTATTTTTCAGTATATTCACACACTTTTTCTTCGATAGTTTCTTTAAGTTGTAAATATTCTTTAGCTGTAATGTATTGTGTGCTACCTTTTTCTAATCTAAACCAGTTACTCATTTTAAAACCTCCAAAATTCTTTATCAGTCATTTTTAAAGATAATTCTACTTCATCGTCACATTTATCTCCAAAAGCTCCGCATAGTTCAATTATTCCTATTGGTTCGGATTTTTCACCGATTAAATTTCTTTCAATTAAATCTTTGAATAATTTATCAAAAATTTCTTTTTGCTGTTCTTCTGTGAGATTTCCAAAGTAATAATCCCATTTAGAGTTTGTTTTTACAACTGTACTATCGTAATTCTTTACAATCTCCATTTTTAACCTCATTGAAATACAAATATTTGTTAAAAAATTAATAACGGTTTTTAAAAGTATTATTTGATAATTAATTGATAATTTAATCAATAAATTGTTAAAATTAAGTTAAAATAATTATAATTAAATAGGAATAAATAAGAAATTAAAGTTTTAATTCTTCCCAAACTACTGGATTAGTTCTTAAATCGTAATCTTTAGGTCTTTGGGAAATTATAACGTAATTCCAGCCGTCAATCTTACCTAAAATTTCAAGACCTAAGTTATTACCTTGTCTCGTTGGCACGCATAAATCGACTGTTGCAGGAAAACTATATCCTTTGTAGATTATTTTTTGAGGTAAGGGCGTATCTTCTTTATTTATCAAATAGTCGGCTCTTCTATGTGCAATTTGTTTTAAAGAGTCGCTTACAAATCTAACCGAACGCCCAAATTCTAAGTTATTACTTAAAATACATTTATTGTTGGCTATTATTTCCATATTCTTCCTCTAACTGGTCATCTCCTAATTGCCATATCGAATGGTCATCGACTCGTCCACAGTGTTCGCAAACGTGCCTATGCTTCATTTCGTCGTATCTCATTACGCTGTTACAAACTGGGCAAACATAGCACCCTTGCAGAGATAACCTTATTTTTTGTACCGTATCACTCCAACGCCAAAGACCCCGCTTGCCACCTAACTCCTTTTCAAGTGGCACGATTAAACCTTTTGATTTTAACCGTTCTCGGACTCCTTTGGAATTTCTATCGAATTTTAAAACATAAGATTTGCCGTAAAGCACTGTTTTAACATAATCAAGGGGTAATTTCCACCAATCCGCATAATCTTGGAGTACGCTCTCACCGGATAATTTTAAAGGTCGCATAGTCTCGAAATCAAATCCAAAATGGGCGTAACTTTCATTAACTCCCTCAAATATGCTAAGTGGCAAGTATTGAATATCTTCAACTATCCACTGTCGAGAGAGCTCCGAATGCCATGTAAATTCATGACGATTTATACCCGCTCCTTTTTGATATCGTTTAAATTGAACCTTGTTTCCTTTTTTGGGGGATGTATAATATTCCGTTTGGGTAAGGTCTCCGTAAACTTTTAGATAATTGTTTTTCCTTGCTTCAGTGATATAATTAAATTGCAAACTTTCACAATTCAGCCATTCGACACAAACCTCCGCACTTTGAACAGATACTTCAATGAGCTTGTCATAGGTCATTTTTACCCTATCAAGGTCTCTTTTAAGTTTTTCAATGTCAATACCAAATAATTCTTTTAGATAATAGTAGTATTCACGTTTATATTCATTTATTCGATTTATAAACAATCTTGAATACTCTTTTAGTAGCGTATTGTTTTTATCTTCCCGTATTGAAATCGGCAATACATTATCGTCTCGGTATGATGAATTATAAGGATTTAAACCGTGTTCGCTCATATAAAGCCGGTTCATATTGAAATAACCCCTTGCTACGTGCGGTTGTCTGAAACTTATTGAAATAGAAGCTATTTCTTCACCTTGCAAGTTAGATTCAAGTTTTCCATCTTCCCAAACTTCCACGGGTATTCTAAAGTGAAAGTCTCCAGTTTTACCTCCATCCTTTTTTTCAGTTATTCTTTGGACGAATTGCGAATAATTCTTCCGTACATTATCGTAAATATCTTTATTAAATCCATTACCTAAAACTGAAAATAAAAAAGGACATTGTATGGATACATAAACCCTGTCAATTACTATCCTTTTATCATATTTCTTAGCGTAACCATCGTCAAATTTAATTTTGTTAATATTAACGCTCATTTTACCGCCCAAGACCGTTTATTCATCTTTAATCTGTTACTCATCTTCCGAAAATATTTCCATTACTTTAACTTCACTAACTCCCAAATCGTTCGCAATCTTTCTAAGACTGTCAAATCCCACACCAGTGGCTTTTAATCGTCTCAATTCTTTTAAAACTGCTTTTTCATAACCGACTAATATAGAATTTCGGAAATCGTTGTTTTCTTCGTAGGCTTTAACCATTTTTAAGAAGTCAATATATGATAAATAAACTTCTTTGGTTTTTTCCTTTGAAACACAGTTTGCATATGACCTAATTACAACGTAACCGCTTCTATCGGGGTCAAATGCGTTTATAATCTTGGTTTCTTCGTCATCTTCGGCAATAAATGGGTAGGCAGTAGCAGAGCCGTAACCTAAATTAATTCGTGCAGGTCTTGGAATGGATTTTAAATCAATCGTAGCCATTTAACCCACCTAAGCATTTTGTTTATTGTTGTGTTCCTTTGAATAGTCTTTTACAAGCTCGTAAGCTTTATTTACAAGTTCCTTAGAGATTCCCAAATCTTTGGCCACCAAATCAATGGCACTTTCTGTAACTCCTTGATTTATCAATTTGATGATTTCCCAAATTTTACCATTTGATGAACACTTATCGAAAAATTTCTTAAATTGTTCGTTCTTTTCTCTTTCAGTTACTAATTCAGAAATCATTGATATTGGAATGTTTGCTATGTATTTTGTTTTTCCGTTGCTCTCGAATGACTTTACCATATCTAAAAATAAGGTAACTGTACCCTCTTTGTCTTCATTGTAAATGTCGTACTTACCGGTTTTTTCGTTCTTATCTTTTCCTTTTTCTACGATTAAAGTTACAGAATTACCGAATGATTTTCCAAAAAATTCCGCTTTATTTTCGTTCAATCTCATATTTGCACCTTTTGCATTATTTTTTGTTTATTTCGTTATTTATATTTCGTTATTTTTGGATAATTATTGACTATTTAACTTCGTAATTTGATATTCTCCATTCATATAAAATATTTTAAGAATATCGCCTTTGAAAATTTGACTATTTTTAGTTTTTAAAATAAATAACTCATTTAATTCAGTATCTCGGACTAAAAATTTATTTTTTACATAGTTGCCAGTCGAAACTTCCTTAAAATCATGGCTATAAATTTTAACTTGTGCATTTTCTGAACCTTGACAGTCTATAACTTCATACTCTCTTGTACGTCCAGATTTCTTAACTAACGGGTACATTTAATCAATCCGTCCTTTTTGGTTTTCTTCCTCCTCAACTATTACGAGTATTGCCCTTTTTCCGACGTACTCCTTTTTCATTGAGAATCTTGCTGAATTGCCCCATTCTTTTATTGTTCCCTCGAATACCTTGGGTCTTATTTCAGTAGTTCGCATGTACCACCTCTTTTTTGATTTTATGTTAGTTGGTTAATATATCATCGTTTGTATATTTACCAACAATAATAATTAAGATGATACAAGTATTTAACCTTTTTGGTTTAAAACAAACGATAGTAATTTTACAAATATTAACTTTTTTAAAAATAGTTCTTTTTATACAAACATATGCTTATTAACTAAAATTTACAAATAAATATATATTTATAAAATATCAAAAAGTAAATAAAGATTAAACCATAATAAAAAGCATAAAAAAGCATAGAATTAAAATTTTGGTGTTAAAATGTTTAAAAAATTATTAAATAAGAAGCATACATTTAGCATTTTAAGGATATTATACGAAGCTGAAGAAGAACCTTATTTTTCAGAAATTCAAAAAATATCGAAGATTGATAAGAGTACATTAAGTCTTTTATTAACTGAAATGGAGAAATACGAATTAGTTTCAAAAAGAGAAGATACTTCAGACTACATATTACCTAAAAGGTACTATAAATTAACCCCTAAAGGAATAGAGACTTACGAACGATATAAACATTTGTTAGACGTTGAAAAGGATTTTAATAACAACGAAATGGTAAACAGTAATAACAGCAGTAATATACAAGGCGATAACACTATTATAACAAATTCACACGATATCGTAATAAAAAAATAAATGGGCCTATTTTAAATAATAATGATAGTATTTTTAGTTTAAACTTAAATTTTAGTTTCAATATAAGAATTAATTTCAATCATCTAATTTTTTTCATCATTCTTTATTACATAATTTCAAAATGCTACATTTTTTATAGTTTCAGATCCAAATTATATAGTTATTGTACTAAAAACGTTTAAAACCTTTTGAATTAGTGATACATATATTTATATTTTTCTGTCAACATAATTATATAATTTGTTAATGAATGAAACTAAAAGTATTATGGACTGATTATTATGTTTAAATTAATAAAAGATGTGTTGGAACTCCCAGACGATAAATGTAGTAAAAATAAAAAATATCGAGAAAATCTTATAAAAAATCCACAATCCAATAAAACTGTTTATAGTGAAAATACGACTAAAAAAGTCCCAAATAACTTAAAAAAAGAAACTGAAACCAAAGATTGTATGAATAGTTTTGACAAAGGTAAGTTATTTGAAAAATATGTTGAAAATGTTTTATTTCCAAAAGAATATTTTGATTTGTTGCATAAAACTCCAGATTACGAACAGAATAACAGCAGATTTGTAGAAAGTTCCTTAAAACCAGATTTTATGTTTAGGAATAAAAAAACAAATGAAGAATTTTATGTTGAATGTAAATTTAGAAATGAATTGTACGGTAGTATGTATAAATGGGCTAAAAGTAAAGACCAAATGGATAGATATAGAGCTATCGAGATGAAAGAGAATAAAAGAGTCTTTATAGCCATGGGTTTAAGTGGAACTCCCGAAGCTCCCGAATATGTATTTTTAACGCCTTTAAAGGATATAAAGTATATTTCATTGTACCCTACAGTTTATGAAAGTTATGAAGTGGAACAACCTATTGATATTCTTAGATTCTTAAACAAGTCGTATAAAACATATGAAATTGATATTAAATCTAAAAAAGAAAAAGAAATTCTTGAAGATATTAATTCCAATACAAAATTTGAACCGATAGAAGAACCAACTGTACAGCCTAAATTGGAACCTAAAAAGTTAGAAGTTGAAAAAGTAAAAGAACCTGAAACAGTTAAAACCGAACCAGTTAAAGCTACAGAATATGTTGAAAAATATATTCCAGATTTAAGATGGTATAAAGGAGACCAAATATCAGTTAATGAATTTACAGCACTTAGAGTATTGTATGAAAAAGGAGAATTAAAATCAGCTAATTTTAACAAAGAATGTAAAAAATTAGGAACACCTGCCAAATATGCCTTATTAGATTGTGAACATAAAAAATTAGTAACTTCAAGAGGTACTTTTGGTAAAAAATATAAAATAACAAAACTTGGAAGATTTGTTTATGCAGTAAATAAATCAAAAATCTATAAAATGATATCTAAAGAGGATTTTGAATTATTAAATGATTATAAGATATTTTATAAATTATTGGATGATGTAAGTTACTATAAATTACTTAATAAAATGTATGAAATTGATGATTATCTTTTAAATAGTGAAGTTTCCAGATACGTTTTAAATAATAGATTAAAAACAGATATGATAAATACTTTGTTAACTCTTGAATTAATAAATTATAAAACGCATAATAAAAGTATTTTTAGTAATAAAACATCTTATAAACTCTCTGATTTCGGTAAAATGGTATTTGAAGAGTATAAAAAAGATAAAGGTTATAGATAGTCTTTATTATTCATTACCCTTAAAAATTCTTTTTTTCTAAATTCTTTACTTGAGTGTATGTAAGTCATTGTCGTGTTAACGTTTGCATGACCCATTATTTTAGATAATATTTCAATATTCATATTGCTTTCACAGGCTAATGTTCCAAATGTATGGCGTAGTACGTGAGGCGTTACTGTGATATTTAAGATATCTTTCGATATAGTTCTTAAATATCTTCTATAATCTGATATTTGACCCTCTGAAAGTTTATAACCTCCTTTGGTTAAAAACAATCTATCTATTTTAGGGTTTAAAAATTCTCTGTATTTTAAATATTGCTTTATGTGAAGTAATAATTCATCGTCAATGAATACGTATCTGTCCTTATTTCCTTTCCCGCTCTTGATTAATATCGACCTATCCGATAAATCCATATCATTTAACGAAATATTTATGAATTCACTTATACGGACACCTGTTTTTATAAGAAATAAAGTGAATATGTAATAATGATAGTCTTCTATTTTTGAAAGTAATAATTTAGCTTGATTTTTACTTAAACATTGCCGTTCTTTTAACTGGGGTCGTAAAGTACGTACATAGAGCTTTAAAGGATTATTTATTAAATAATTATTCTCAATTGCCCATTCGTAAAAACGGCTAACATCTGTTAAACGTCTAATCGTTGTACTTATCTGAATTGGTTTTCCGTTATGACTTCTGTAATTATTATAGAAAAACAACCCGTCATCGATTGTTATACTTTCCCAGCTTTTTTCTGGGAAAAATTCCATGAAAATATTTAACGAAACTCTATAACTTTTGATAGTGTCCTTACTTCGTGCAGATAAAAAGTTTAAATATCTTTTTGCTAAATTCCTTGATTCTTCGTTCATTATACCACCTAAAACTTATATTTTTAATTATTTCATTATTTTAGCTTTAATTAATCGCTATTATTTCGTATTCTTCGTTAAGTGGTATCATTTCATCTCTTAATTTAAAGTAAGTATTTCTATCTTGTCCAATGCTACGTTCAACTAATGCGTTAAATTCTCTGTCTCTTTCTAAAAGTATTCTAAATTCTTTTTGCTTTAGGTTATTATCTATGTTTAAATATTCTAAAATGTTTTTAAAAGACCACCATTTATCCGGTTCAGTATTCAAGAGTTTTAAAAGATTACTTTTTAATTTTAAGACGTTTGAACCTGAAATACTATTGTTTATTAGGTCTGTTATTTTGTTTACGTCTTCCTGATTTTCTGGTAAGACGTTGTCTATATCTTCATATTTATAACTTGGACTTCTTTGTTCTCTGTCTCTTTCTCTTCCCCTTTCCCCATTTATTTGGTTTTGATTATAATAAGGGTTTATATTCTGTTTATTTGGATTTTCTACTTTAATCAAATCTAATTTATAATCTACCCTATTCATTAGCGCTAATAAATCCATATAATGAGGGTATTGTTTACTTGTGAATTCCATTGCAAATTTTGCATAAGTGGAAATGCTACTGAAACCCATATTTCTTGCCAACTTTTTAAAGTGTTCTTTCTCATTGTCATCGGTCATATAAAATGACATCTTAGGCATTGCTATCACCTCTAAAAAAACTGTAAGGTAGCAATAGATTTATATAAGTTAGTAACATATCCGTATTTACGGATAATCGTGTTTAGTAAAAAAGTATACTTTTTGTCGGATAAATATTGAAAAATAATATTTTTTATAACGGCGTTCTGGCCTTTATTTAGAATAGTGAAGTTATCACTATTTCTATTATCTAAAATGGGGCTTTAGATAAACCGGTTTCCTTTAAAAAAGCTGGTATAAACCTTGGAGATATGGATGATGAAAGTTACCCCCGCTGATGTATGAGACTGTAATTTTTTAAACGACTTCATACAGATGACGATATCAGCACTATCTGACATGCTACCAAGAAATAAAATAAATAAAATGAAACATAAATATCCATTCTATTTTTAAAATAATTAAACTGTTTTAAAAAAATATAATATAATAGAATATAATATAATGGAATATAATAAATGTAATTTACCAATACTGCTATTTTATTAAATTATTGATTTGTTAATTTATCAGAAATTAATTTTAAAACTTCATTTAATGCTTTTTTATTATCAAATTCTGCAATCTGTTTTAATTCTTCATTTGACAATTTTTGCTGTTTTAAATTTATTATTTCTTCGGTTAAGAGTGGTATACATCTTGTAAGCTCATCCACAATCGTAATGGTAGATTTTTGCGCAGTTCTTGAAAGAGGGTTTAAATCAATTGCTACAACATTTTTACCCATTTCGATAAGTGCTTCAGCTCTGTCTCCATCTTCTAAAGGTACTAATACTACATCGGCTGTGTAAATTCCCGCTTCTGAAACTTTACCTCTTAAGTGGTCGACGTTTGGCATTTGTTTGTTCGCATCATCGATTCCCAATAGTGTTATCTTATTATTTTTATAATTCTCGTTGTTACTTTCGTTTTTCTCAAACAATTCCTTGATTTTTTGTTCTCGTTCTTCGGTTCTATAAAATAAGTTTACTTCGATTTTTCCGTTTAATTCTGCAGCTAAATCGATTAATTCATCTTTTGCGAGTGCGATGCTATTACCATTTACGGATATTACGGGGTTTTTAGCAAGCAATAGCATTGCAGCACTTGCTTTTATTGCTTCTTTTGCGACTTTTGGGGTTGTTTCACCTATAAGGTAGTCGTAAGTTTCACCCCTACCGTGAGCAATTAAACCGCCTTTTGCGAGTACTCCAGATTCAAAAGCTTCTACAACTTTTCCTCTGTTTAATAATGATTTGTATCTTGGGTGTGATTCTGGAACCATTGACATTTTTATCATCTCGTAATTTTAATAATTTGATTTAATAATTTGATTTAATATATTTCCATAATGATTTTAAGTTTTATACATCTTTTATACTTATTTAATAATTATAAGTATTTTGTATTTTAGACATATTATTCTATAATTTAGTTACATGTGTTTTTACGTCATACTATTTATTTCTTTTTTATAAGCATAGTTATTAATATATTCCGTGGTATATTCTTGTATATCAATGATAAATGATAAGATATAAAAACAAGAATAACATATATATTTTGAAAATGATTATGTCGATAAAAGATTATTTAAAAATTAGTTACATTTAAATAATTGGCTAGATAATATGATATAAAGCATGATTTTATGTTAAATTAATAAAATATTGCTAAATAGTACATTAATTAATAAATAAAATTTTTATATATGTACAATACAATATATTTAACTATTATTGGATAATTTATAGAGGTAATCTTTATATATTATTAGATAGATGTATATTATATCATATTTTAAAGACGACTCTTTTACTAAAACACGATTACGGAGGAATAATTATGGCACTAAGACCAGGAAGATGTTACAGAGAAATAAACAAGCCTTCTTACACAAGAAAAGAATACGTAAGAGCTGTCCCACAACCAAGAGTAGTTCACTACGTTATGGGTAATACGGCTACAGAATTCCCAGTAGAATACCACTTAGTATCAAAAACAGACTGTCAAATTAGACACAACGCATTGGAATCAGCAAGGATTGCTGGTAACAAATTTATCCAAAGAGAATGCGGTAGATTAGGTTACAAATTCCATATTAGAGTTTACCCACACCAAATATTAAGAGAAAATAAAATGGCTGCGGGAGCTGGTGCGGACAGGATTTCTGACGGTATGAGATTGTCATTTGGTAAAGCTACAGGTACAGCTGCAAGAGTTAGAAAAGGACAAGAAATCATTACCATTTCAACAACAGTTGAGAAAGCAAACATTGCAAAAGAAGCTTTAAGAAGATGTTCAATGAAAATGCCAACAGCATGTAAAATTGAACTCAGAAAGGGTAAGGATTTAGTAAAAGATTAATTTTTTAAAATAATCATTACTACTTTTACTTTTTTAATATTATTAATTACAATTTAACTGTTTTATTGAATATTTTTACGTTTTTACGATTATCAAAAATTTGTTATTTTAAACTGCATGTTAACCTTAAATTTAAAAAAAAAGAATATTATTTTTATTATTTTATTATTATTTTTATTATTTTATTATTTTATTATTATTTTATTTTTATATATTGTATATTACATTTTATTTTTACTCAATCATTGATGTAAACATTTTTAAACCATCGTTAGAACCAAGCTCAATTTCACTTGCTCTTTCTGGGTGAGGCATTAATAAAACACAGTTTCCAGCTTCGTTGCATACACCTGCGATGTTATCAATTGAACCGTTAGGGTTTGCTTCCTCTGTAACGTTTCCTTCAGCGTCACAGTATTTGAATACTATCATGTTCTTTTCATACATTTCTTTGATAGTTTCTTCGTCTGCGTAAAATTTACCTTCTGCGTGTGCTATAGGAATTTTTAAAACTTCTCCTTTTGCATATTGTTTTGTGAAAGGTGTTTCGTTGTTTTCTACTTTAATGTAAACCCATTTGCAGATAAAATGAGCACAGTTGTTGTCTGTAAGAATTCCTTTTGAGAAGTTTGCTTCGAGCCCTATCTGTGCACCATTACAAATACCTAAAACTGGCTTGCCATCGTCTACCATTTTTCTTAATGCTTCGATAATTGGGGTTTTACTTGAAATTGCACCTGCTCTCAAGTGGTCACCGTATGAAAAACCGCCTGGAATTACTGCTCCGCCAAAGTTATCTAAGTTTTGTTCAGTAAACCATACGTATTCAGGTTCTCCTTTTGCTAATTCTACCGCGTGGAATACATCGCCGTCGCAGTTTGTACCTAAAAATTTTGTGATTGCTACTTTCATTTTTACACCGTGATTAACCATATTTTAGGGTATATTATTTCGTTTGTTGATTTTCCTATTGATTATCATAAGATATAAGATTAAAATCTTGAATTAGGATTATATAACTTTATACTTATATAAAAATATATTTGTATAAGGATATAATTGTATAAAAATTTGTATAAATATTATTTTCAAAAAGTTAATATTGTATTTTAAAAAATAGATTAATATAAAAATATTAAATTAATAAAACGCCCCCGTCGGGATTCGAACCCGAGTCCATGGATCCGCAGTCCACGAGTCTATCCTAACTAGCCTACGAGGGCATAATCAATATAGTACTTAAAATTAAGTAAAATAATACATTCATCAAATAACTTGCTAATAACTTGCTAATATATTGCCTTGTTACCCATTTTATTTAAAGCTTTTTATAATTTTATAAAAGTATTAAAGTTCTATAAAAATAAATTATGAGAGATATTTTATGTTAATTTATGTTAAATTATTCTCTACATATTTTTACTAATTCTTCAACTAAGTCTCTTTGAATAGTTCCTTCGTTTCTATCGCCTTTGGTACAAGCTGCGCCTCTCACACCTACGATATCACAGTTAATTTGTTTTAACATTGGGAGTTCTTCTTTTTTAATTGAACCAGCTAATGCTACTTTTAAACCATATGCGTGTGATTCTTCCACGAATTCTTTTAATAAATCAATGCTTAAGTGGTCAAATAATGTTTTTCCATCTTTAACAGCAGTATCTAACATTGCAACATCACAGCCGGAATCTCTTGCTACTTTTGGGATTACCAATGGGTCAACAGCGCCAATTCTGTAAGCATCAGCATATCCTGCAGCTACAACGATTTTATCTTCACCGGTTGATTTAACAGCTTTTGAAACATTCTTCATAACTTCAACAGCTTCTTGGTATGACCTTGTACCCCACAAACCTACTTTTACATAGTCTGCACCGCTTAAAGCAGCACCGTAAGCTGCTAAAGTAACTGTACCTGGCTTAAATGGTACGTCTCCAATTGCTGCACTAACTAATTTATCTTTAGGGGTTACTTCTCTTGTTTCTTTGATTACCCAAGGGAAATTTGCACCTAATGAACCTTCAGGTGGGTTTTTAACATCTATGATATCCGCCCCTCCTGCGTTAGCTTCTTTTGCTTCTTCAATATTTTTAGGACTTACGAGTATAATCACGATTTCACCATATTCATAATATGTTAGTATCTTGTTAATAGTTGTAGTTTTATTACTTATTTATATACTTGTATTATTTTGCAGTATTAGTTAGTAATATTTTTAGTAATGTTGTTAGTTTTGTAATATTTATGATTGGTATAATTTTAAATTTTAAGTTTAATTTTAGTTTAATTTTAGTTTAATTTTATAGTTATGCGTATATTATGATTATAATTATAGTTAGAATACTACAATTACTAAATTATAGCTATTAGTTAAATTATTAAAGGATATTTTAAAATTGTTTTGCTGAATAGTATATTATATCATAGTTTTTAAACCTTACTATTTATAAATTACACTTTGTTATATTAATACTGCTTATTATTGTATTTAGAAATTTATATTTGGAAATTTAGAATATTATTTTTAAAATATTATTTTTTAATTTAAAAGAGCTAATTAACTATAAATAGTTTAATGTAGATTATTATATAATTCTATTAAGTATGTGAAAAACCCAGTTTTAGACCACAAATAGACTATAAAATATATTTAACGGTAAAAACGATATATAACACGTTATAATGACCAATATTAGCAAATATTAGTTATTATATATTTCAAAATATCGTTAATATAGTCAGGGTGGTTAAAATTAAAAAAAACTGAATATGGTAAGTTCAATAATTTAAAAAATCTGTTATATCATATACAGTATATAATTAATCAAAAACTATTTAACAAATGAAAAAATAAACGATTATATGTGTATATTAAATAATCAGTTTGTAATTAAACTTTTTGATTATTAAATTATTTCTCTTATCGCGAATATTATAATAAATAGAGTATATGATAAATTAATAAAGTAAACTGGAATAAATTGAATAAAAATTAAAAATAATTTAAAGTAGATTAAAATATCTTATTAATTTACTAATTTACTAATTTATTAATTTATTAAAAATTTATTAAATTATCAATTATATAATTACTTGTTATATGGATTAATGGGTGTTACTATGGATGTTCCGATACTAATCGGTTATATGGCCTTATTATTTGTATTTGGGTCATTTTTAGCCAAAATAGCAAAAAAATTGGGAATCCCGGACATACCGGTACTTCTAACTTTTGGGCTTTTTGTAGGTCCATTTTTAGGGATTGTATCAACAGTAGATGCTCAAACAGTTTTCTCATTTATTGGTTCTGCAGGTCTTATTGTATTGCTACTAATGGGAGCTTTTGAAATGCGATGGATCGTACTAAAAAGAGTGTTAAGTACAGTTATAAGGCTCGACACTATTGGGTTAATCATTTATCTTGTTATCTCAGGGTTACTGTTTAATATCATATTTGGAATTCCAAATTTAAGTCCAATAGGTTATTTATTTGGTGCTGTAACGAGTGCTACAGACCCGGCTACTTTGATACCAATATTTGCAAATTCCGATATTGACCCAAACATTGCCGTTACTTTAGAAGCTGAAAGCGTATTTAACGACCCTTTAGGTATTGTTGCTACATCATTAATCCTTACGAGTTTAGGATTTGTAAGTACTGCAAATCCGATAATTGAATTCTTTACCCTTGCGGTAGGCGGTTTAGGACTCGGTTACCTTGGCGGAAAGGTTTACGAATATATCGTTAGAACTAGGAACTTTGGAGAGTATATATCGCCATTAACTATGGGTATCGCATTTTTAATATGGTATATAGGCGAAGAAATAATACCAAGCTTAACAGGGTACGGATTTAGCGGATATATGGCTGTTGCCATTATGGGATTATACATTGGTAACGTAGTTACTAAAAACCCTGCAAAAACCGAGGAACTCGACAATTTAGCAGAATTTGGTAACCATTTGTCTGTGTTTATTAGAGTTCTAATATTCGTATTCCTGGGTGCAAGTATAAGTCTTACAGTATTGAAAGAATATGCTTTATTGGGTTCAGTTTGTGCATTAGCTGCATTATTCATTGCTAGACCTATTGGTGTTTTAATAAGTACAGCATACCCCAATGTAAATACCCTCAAAGAAAGGGCTTACTTTGCTTTAGAGGCTCCTCGTGGAGTAGTTCCTGCAGCTATGGGTGCTATGATATATTCAAACATTATGGCAAATCCATCAATTATACCTTCGACAATAACCGCTTACATGCCTGCAGAAGCAATTGCAGGGTCCATATTAGTTACTACATTTGTAACAATATTCTTCAGCGTAATTATTGAAGGTTCTTGGGCATACCGTCTTGCTAATAAACTCTTTAACGTATAATCTGTTAGTTAAAAAAATAATAGGACTTATTAGAAAAATAAAAACCGATAAATATAAAAAAATAATATATAGATGGATTATAGGATTTATAAGATTCTAGGGCATTTAGTAAGCTAATTAAAAATAAATTACTTAAAATTTAAAGATTACTTAAAAATATCCCTGGAATAACAAGTAATTTCATTAAATCTGCATTTTGGGTCTTTAAAAGAAATTAAGGCATATTCAAACAAAATAAAAATCTATAACATCATAACAAAAATATAAAAAAATAAAGAAAATATAAAAAAATTATATATTTTATAACTTAACATTATCAAAGTTTTGAAATAATTTAAAATACAAATACAATTAGTGTGCGTAACGTGGGCAATATCAAATTAGTAGGTGATTAAATGGAGGTAGAAAATTCTAACCTTAAATTGGGCAATAATCAGGGGAAAAAGGATTTTACTGAAAAAAACGAAAAATTTGAAAACACTTCATTAAGTGAATCTAACAATACAAATGATTCAAAAAGAATTAAAAGTTTATCCTATGACGTAACCATGGGTGAAATGGAAGAGTTGGAAAATTTAGGAATTGAGGCAGTCAGTTCTAATTCAAATATCAAAGAATTACAAAAAATGGAAATTCCTGGTATTGTAAATATGGCAAGTGATAAAGAAGTAAATTCCGAGATAGATTTACGCCCTAAACAAGAATTTGAGATTAATAACATTTGCGTTGTTGGTCTTGGATACATAGGATTACCTACGGCTTCAATGTTAGCCAATTATAACTATAATGTTTTAGGTGTTGATATTGACCAAAACAAAGTTAATCAAATTAAAAACGGTAGCTTAAAAATCGAAGAACCTGGTTTAGCTACAATCGTAAAAGGGGCTATAAACTCTAAAAATTTAACAGTTAGTACTCAGCCAGCACCTGCAGATGTTTTTATAATCTGTGTACCTACTCCAGCTCGTACAAATGGTGATGGCTCCAAAAGTTGCGATTTAAAGTACATAAATAGTGCCGTAGAAAATATCAGACCTCATGTAAAAGAAGGTAATTTAGTTATTATTGAAAGTACCATTACGCCAGGAACTACTGAAAAAGTTTACAAAGAGCTTAAAAAATCAGTTAACGAAATCTACGTTGCTCACTGTCCTGAAAGAGTTATACCAGGTAGAATAATAAAAGAATTATCCGGTAACGATAGAATTATTGGTGGTATAAACCAAAAATCTGCAGAAATGGCTAAGAACATCTATAAGTCATTTGTAGAAGGTAACATATACACTACAAACTCAAAATCTGCAGAAATGGTAAAATTAATGGAAAATACGTACAGAGATATTAATATCGCTCTTGCTAATGAATTTTCTAAAATCTGTGACGAAATAGGCGTCAATGTTTGGGAAGCTATAAGTATAGCAAACAAACACCCTCGTGTTAACATATTAAACCCAGGACCTGGCGTGGGAGGTCACTGTATTAGTATTGACCCATGGTTTATCGTTGAAGTTTCAGATAATGCCAAATTTATTAAATCTGCTCGTGAATTAAACGATAATATGCCAAATTTCGTATTTAAAAAAGTTGAAGACGAATTAAGAGAGTATAAAGAAGAGTTTAATTTATCCAAAAAAGACATGAAAATTTGTATATTTGGAGCTACATACAAAGGAAATGTTGAAGATACAAGGGAAAGTCCTTCTGAAAAGGTTGTTGACTTATTAAACGATGCAGGATATAAAGTAATGACTTACGATCCACATGCAGAGTTATTTAAATACCCACTCTATGATTTAGAGACCTGTGTTTTAAATGCAGACTGTATATTGGTTTTAACTGACCACGACGTATTTAAAGAAACTACTTCGGAAAAAATAGAATTTATCGAGTCAAAAATTAGAAATAAACATATTATAGATACCAAAAATATATTAAATCATGAATTATGGCAAAAATTCGGATTTAAATACAAATTATTAGGAAATGGTAGAACAGATTAATTTATTTTATCTTTTATTATTTTTATTTTATATTTTATATTTTAGTTTATTATGTTTTATTGATTATTATTATTATTATTATTATTAGTAATCTTAATACTATTAATAATCTTAGTATTTTTTTTATTAATCGGGTGATTATAACACAATTCGTCAATTTGCTAAATAAATTAAGTCAAAAGATTATGTAAGTTTTTTTAAAATCCTTGTGGGACATATTAAAATAATAGTATATCTTCCGATATTCCTTAAAATAATGTAAAATTTATGTAAAAATAATATAATTTTTAAATTAGTATATAAAATATAGCCTATTTTGTCAAGATTTTTAATAAATATTATTTTTTCATTTTGTTTTAAGTGATATTGCAAATATATAGACATCGTCATTTATCGAAAACCTATACATTTAAAATCGAAATATTTATATAGTATTTTTTAGGTATAAGAATTATATGGAAAAAATAGCTGTACATATTATGGGTGAAATAGTATATTCCGACGATATCGGTAAAACTATGAAAAAATGGAGGGAAATGTTTGGCATTCCTCAAGTCGAGATTTCTCGAAACTTGGATGTCTCTCCATCGGTCATAAGTGATTACGAAGTCGGAAGAAGAAAAAACCCTGGAGTAAACATTGTTAAAAAATACGTAAACGCACTTATAGCACTTGACAAGGAAAAGGGTGGGCATACTATTAAAGCTCTTAAAAACGTCTTAAATCCAACCTCCATGAATGCGATACTTCAATTAAAAGAGTATCAAAATCCAAAAACCGTTGGAAAGATGTTAGAAACCATAGACGGCAAAATTATCTGCGGAGAGTCTGGTATTAGCCACCAAATATTCGGACATACAGTTATTGATAGTAAAAAGGCCATTTTAGAAATGAATGGTCAAGATTTCATCAATTTGTATGGTTGGACAAGTGAAAGGGCGTTGGTATTTACAGAAGTTTCTGCAGGTAGGAGTCCGATGGTTGCGATAAGAGTAAGCAACATCAAGCCAAGAGTTGTAATATTTAACGGTGTATCAAATCTTGATAGATTAGCCGTTAAATTAGCGGAGTTAGAAGGTATTACCCTGATAACAACGGAATTGAATACAAATGATTTACTTAAAAAATTAAAAGAGGCTTGTTAAGCTTTTTTTAATTATTTATTGCTATTAAAATTGTATAATTCTATAGTTCTGTAATTATTATAATTACAATTATTATTTCTTGTTATAACGTTTATTTTGTTGGGAATACAGCAAAAATTATTTGATAATATTATATCAATATCAATATCAATACTAAATATATAAATTAACACATTAACAGCTAAACAATCGATAAAAATTGATAAAGGGTAATAAAAATTAACAAAATTCAATAAAATCGATAAATTAGTAAATATCATCAATTAAAAATCTAAAAATACTATGATGGTGAGTAAATGAACGAAGTGGGTATCGTAGGATATGGAAGCCATATACCAAAATACAGAATACAAGTTGAAGAAATCGCTAAAGTTTGGGGAAAAGAAGCTAATGCTATTAAAAGAGGTTTAGTAGTAAACGAAAAGAGCGTTCCAGGACCAGACGAAGATACAGCTACAATATCAGTAGAAGCTGCAAGAAGAGCACTTGCTAGGGCAAATATTAACCCTGAAAAGATTGGAGCTATATACGTAGGTAGTGAAAGCCACCCTTACGCAGTTAAACCTACATCAGGTATTGTTGGAGAAGCTATATGTACTACACCAGATTACACAGCAGCAGACTTAGAATTTGCTTGTAAAGCAGGTACTGCAGGTATCCAGATGTGTATGGGTCTCGTAGGTAGCGGAATGATTGAATACGGTTTAGCCGTAGGTTCAGATACCGCACAAGGTGCTCCAGGTGATGCTTTAGAGTATACTGCAGCAGCAGGTGGTGCAGCTTACATTATCGGTAACAAAAAAAGCGAAATTTTAGCAAAATTCAATGGTACATACTCTTTTACAACAGATACGCCAGACTTTTGGAGAAGAGAACATGAGCACTACCCAAAACACGGCGGTAGATTTACAGGAGAACCAGCTTACTTTAAGCACGTTTTAAACGCAGCTAAAGGAATGTTTGAAAAAATGGGTACAACACCAGCAGATTACGATTACTGTGTATTCCACCAACCAAACGGTAAATTCTACATTAACGCAGCTAAAAAATTAGGATTCAACCAAGAACAATGGAAATACGGTTTATTAACTCCATACTTAGGAAACACCTACTCAGGAGCTGTTCCTTTGGGATTATCAAACATTTTAGACCACGCAAAAGCAGGAGACAGGATTTTTGCGGTTTCATACGGTAGTGGTGCAGGTAGCGATGCTTTCGATATTACTGTTACAGACAACATTGCAGGCGCAGCTGAAAAGGCAGTTACAACAGAGACTTTATTGGCACACAAAAAGTACATCGACTATGCTGTGTACATGAAATACAGAGAAAAAATTAGAATGTAATAATTTTAGGACTTAATCATTAATTTAATAATTATTTAATAATTATTTAATGAGTTATTTACTGATTAATTTAAATTGCGGAATGATTGAATAAAATTTGGAAAATTAATAAATTGAATATATAATAAATTAAAAATTAAAAATTAAAAAACCTACCTATTAGGTGAAAATAATGAAAGATATAGCGATTATAGGATATGGTCAAACTAAATTCGGTGAATTATGGGAAAGTTCATTTAGAGAATTACTCGTAGATTCAGGAGTAAAAGCAATTGAAAACGCAAAAGTAGATGGCGATGACATCGACGCGATGTACGTTGGTACAATGAGCGGTGGTTTATTCGTTGGACAGGAACACACAGCTTCGTTAATTGCAGATTACGCGGGATTAAACCCTATTCCATGTACTAGAGTAGAGGCAGCTTGTGCTTCAGGTAGCTTAGCATTAAGAAGTGCTTGTATGTCAATCGCAGCAGGTCAACACGATGTTGTACTTGTTGGCGGTGTGGAAAAGATGACTGATGTTGCAGACCCTACAGGAGCTATTGCAACAGCTTCAGACCAAGAATGGGAAGCATTCGTTGGTGCTACATTCCCTTCATTATACGCAATGATGGCTAAAAGATACATGTACGAGTACGGCTTAACACTCGAACAATTATCCACATGGAGCTCAATTGCACACGAAAACGCAGTAAACAACAAATACGCACAATTCAGGTCAAAAGTTTCAGTTGAACAAGTTATGGGGGCTTCACCTGTTGCTGACCCATTAACACTCTTGCACTGTTCACCTGTTTCAGACGGTGCTGCTTCAATGATTGTATGTGACGCGGATAAAGCTACAGATTACGCAGATAAGGACGATATTATCTACATTAAAGCATTTACACAAGCTTCAGATACAATTGCTTTACACGACAGACCAAACATGACCACACTCGAGGCTGCAAAAGTAGCTTCAAACTACGCTTACAAAATGGCGGGCGTTGGTGCTGATAAAATCGATGTTGCAGAAGTTCACGACTGTTTTGCAATTAACGGTTTAGTTTTAACCGAGGATTTAGGATTCTGTAAAAAAGGTACAGCTGGAAAATTCATCGAAGAAGGAAACACAAGAATTGACAACGATAAGTTCGTTACAATCAACCCAAGTGGTGGTTTAAAAGCTGCTGGTCACGCTTTAGGTGCTACAGGTATTAGACAAGTTGGGGAACTTTACTGGCAACTTAAACAAGACAAGGAATGTAAAGACAGACAAAGTGCTATTAACAACGGATACGGTATTGCTGCTAACGTAGGAGGTACCGGCGGTACTGTTTGTACACACTTATTGTCAGTTAACAGATAATATAATAAAATGGAAACGGAAAATAATCGGAAAATAATTGGAAAATAGAATATTATTAAAATCAATAATTAATTAATTATTAATTATTTATTAAATACGTATTGAAATGGATATTAAATTAAACAACGATATTATAAATAAAAATTTGGTGGAATAATGGTTGTTAGAACTTGGAGACATATGCAAGAACGATATAATTTAATCGGTAAAAAATGTAAAACTTGCGGTAACGTATACTTCCCATCAAGAAAAGTATGCCCAGAATGTAGAAGAAAAGGAGAAATGGAAGATATCCAACTCTCAGGTAAAGGTACTGTATACACATACTCAATTGTAAGAGCACCACCTAAAGACTTTGAAAAGAACTCACCATACATCGTGGGAATCATTGACTTGGAAGAAGGAACAAAGATAACTGGTCAAATCGACTGTGACCTTGACAAAATTGAAATTGGAATGCCTGTACAAACAGAATTCAGAAAAATTAAAGAAGATGGTAAATCAGGCGTAATCAGCTACGGTTACAAATTTGTACCAACTTCACACTAAATTATTTTAAATTATTTTAAATTTAATTTTTTTATTTTTAGTTTTATTTTTAGTTTTATTCTTTATTTTTTTATTATTTATTTCGATTTTATTCCCATAGTTATACTCATATGTGTGTTTTTGTAGAACTGTTTATATTAGATGACATATTATTTAATAATATCCATAATGATTTAAGTTTAAATATTTAAATAATACCAAAGATATTATTAAATAGTAAATTATGGTAAATTGATAAAATATTAAAATAATAAATAAAAAATGGAATATCATAATAAAATTTCATAAATAATAACTTAATTAGATATAAGGTGAAACTATGGCAGAAGAATGCAGTGGAAATTGCGACTCTTGTGGACAGAGTTCAGGATGTTCTGACACCAAAAAGATGATAGAACAACAAAACAAAGTAATTAGAGAAAAAATGGATAAAATAAAACACAAAATAGCTATTGTAAGTGGTAAAGGTGGAGTTGGTAAATCAACAGTTACGGTAAACCTTGCAGCTACCTTAAACCAAATGGGCTATTCTGTTGGCGTACTTGATGGAGATATTCACGGTCCAAACATTCCCCAAATGTTAGGTGTCCATGATGTACAACCTACGGGTGATGAAAACGGAATTATGCCAATCGTTACACAACAAGGCATAAAAACAATGTCAATTGGCTATTTCTTACCTGACCAAGATTCACCTATCATTTGGAGAGGTCCAAAAGCAAGCGGAGCTATCAAACAGTTTTTAAGCGATGTTTCATGGGGCGAACTTGATTTCTTATTAATTGATACACCTCCAGGATCTGGAGATATACAATTAACCACATTACAGTCAATACCAGACATCGATGGTATGGTTATTGTAACAACCCCTGAAGAAGTTTCAGTTATGGATGCAAGAAAATCCGTAGGAACTGCGAAAGTTCTTGAAATACCTATCATAGGATTAGTTGAAAACATGAGCGGTTTCGTATGTCCACACTGTGATGAAGTGGTAGATGTATTTGGAAAAGGTGGGGGAGAAAAAGCAGCAAAAGCTTTAAATGTTAACTTCCTTGGCCCTATCCCATTAGATGTAAGAGCAAGAGAGGCTTCAGACAAAGGTATCCCAATGGTTACCTTAGACTGTAAAGCTTCAGAAGAATTTAAAAAGATTGTTGATAAAATCGTTAAAATAGTTGAAAAACAATAATTTCTTTTATTTTTTCATATACTTCTTTTCTTTTAGATATTTTAATTTTATATTTTAGATTTATTTTTATACCTTTATGGCTATTGTATATTATACTTAATTTTATGAAATTTTAATTTTATTTTTATTATAATTTATTTGGTGTTATTATGTTGCCTAATTCAAAAGCTACGGAAATAATTGATAGATATATAAAAAAATTTTTAGAAATGTTAAAAACTCAGGAAATAAAAGACATATACTCTACTAGACTTTTGGAACTTTCAAAGAATTTAATAGGAGAATTAACAAGTACTGAAATAGATATGCTTGTTAAAACGGATGATGGAACTTATACATTAAAATCGGAAGACACTAATGAATTAATGCACTCTAGAGTCGGCGCGCTTACCGAAGGCATTCAAAAGTTTGCAATCCCTTCAAAAGTAGAAATCAGAGGTAGTTGCAATATGCTAGACCTTTGTAGCGGTATGGGCTATAATGCGATGGCTTGTCTTTCGAAAAATAAAAATTGCAGTATTGACATGGTTGAAATAAGTAAGGAAACTTTATTTCTTTCCCTATGTTTGGATATTCCATTAAAAGAGCACGAAATTATCAAAGAGGCATACTTTGAGTTTTTTAAGAATTTTAACGATATTGATATTGATATTGATATTGTAAATATCAAAAATGAAATTAATTCTAAAAGAAATAGTAAAGGAAATAATGATGGGAATATTCAAGTTTTTAATGACGATGCACGAGTTATATTACAAAAAATGCCCAATAATTATTATGATGTAGTTTGTCATGATGCTTTCTCGCCAGCTCGTGATCCTGTGCTTTATACGGTTGAATTTTTAGAATTAATGTATGAAAAACTTAAAGATGGAGGTATGGTTATTTCGTACTCTTCTTCAATTCCATTTAGGAGTGCTTTGTTTGAAATAGGATATAATGTATATGAAGGCGTTTCTGTGGGTCGTAAAAGAGGTATTACAATAGCTTTTAAAGGTAAACCTGTTTATCATACCATCTGTAATGATACCAATGTCATTAATGAAGATAATTCGGATAAAAACGACAATGTCAATAATAATAATAATAATAATAATAATAATTGTGAACTTCAAAGGATTTCAGAAGTAGATGAAAGACTTATTGCCCTATCGCCTATTGGGATTCCATATCATGATGAAAAATTGGATAAAACTTCAGAGGAAATAATTTTCAATAGGGATGTTATTAGAGATGAATTTAAGAATAATTTGTCATTAAAAGGTTATACTGAGTATATCTATTCTACAAAACGTATAAAATCCGGTAAAATTGATGAAAAATTATTAAACATTCAAAAAAATTCTAAAAACTCTGTTGAATGTATTAGTTTATTAAAAAAAGAATTATTTAAATAAATTATAATTATTATTTTATTATATTCTTTATTATTTTATTATATTATTTTTTATTAGTATTATTATCTTATTACTATCTAACGTATTTTTCAGTTAATTTATCCATTTTATGTTTTTTAACAATTCTACTGACTTCATTGACCAATAATTGTGTAATATCTTCTTCAGAAACTTTTGAAAGACCTTCCCATGATGGGCAAGCGTTAACTTCAATTACTTTTAAACCTGTTTCACTTTCTATTAAATCTACGCCCGCGTAGTATAAACCGAGTGCTTCTTTTGCAGCTAATGCTAACTTACTTATTTCTCGGGTTACTTCGCATTGTTTAGGCGTACCGTTTTGCTTAATATTTGTTATCCAATTGTCAGATTCTCTGTACATGGCTGAAACTACTCTATCGCCTATCACAAAAGCCCTAATATCTCGGTAAACGTTGTTTGGATTATTTACAAATCTTTGCATATAAAAAGCAGGGTTCGACTCTTTAAATGTATTTAACGTATTTAATTTTGTAACGGTAGACCTACCTTTTAATCGGACTAAACCTTGTCCGCCATTTCCAAAAAATGGTTTTAAAACACTATCATCAAATTTATCCGAATAAGCCAATATTTTGTTAATATCTTCGGAAATTATAGTTTCTGCTTGAGGTATTTCATTTTTTGCCAATAAAAAAGATGTCCTGTACTTATTACCCGAGTCCTGTATTGACTGAGGTGGGTTTATAATAGGTATAAAATGGCTTAAATTTTCTATCATATCGAATCTGTGCATCATCTCGTCGCCAAATCCAATATTTCTTACAAAAGCACATTCTAAATCGAATAAATTTCTACTGTTATGTTCAAATTTTATGCCTTTTTTTGACAGGGTGTTTACTATTTTAGATGGCTTTATAATTATTGGGTCTATATCGTTTTGTTCCAGTTTATTTTTTAATTCGTCAGTTATCCAGTCTCTTTCCTCAGAAATAATGCCTATTTTCATAAATATCACACATAATCAGGTAATCAGGTAATCAGATATTGATAAGGTTACAATTTTAAATTGTATACTAAATATGGTAAAGTTAAGAATAAATAGAAACTCATTAGTATCAATAGTATATCTAAAACAAGTTATAAAAAGGTATTTAATCGTATTTTAAAATTAACAGTACATAATTTTATTTAAATAATCTTAAAAAATAATAAAAAAAGAGCTAAAAAATAAGAATAAAAAATAAGAATAAAAAAATAATATTAATATTATTTAAATATAGTTAAATATATGTAAATATTAATTAATCATCAGTTTCAAGTAATTTACCTGCGTTGTCACCAGGTTTAACACTGTAAATTTCTGTGAATTTGATAACGACTGCTCCTTTTGGTTTTATGTGTGGCATTTTTTCAGCCATCCATTTTTTTGTAATTTCAAAGTAGTCTCCTTCTGTAACGTACTCAGCTTTTCCTTTAAACTGTAATGAGCAAGCCCTACAATCTACAACATTTATTGCTACGAGCGGGTTTTCCTTAATGTTTGCAATTGTTTTTTTCATGAAATTATCAGAGATAATCAAGGTTTCGTCATCTACGATTATATTTGCACCCATTGGCGCTACGTTAGGGATTCCTTCTTTTGAAGCAGTTGCTAAGAATAATAAACCACTTAAAGCTTTTTGCATTTCTTCGTTTAGTTTTACCATATTTTCCCTCTCGATATTTTTTAGATTAAAACTTTAAAATGTATGTATAGTTTATAGTTTACAACATTTAAATAAGTTTAATATTAAATTTTTGACATTTACCACGTTTGTGTTATCTAGATACTACATATATCGTGTAATAATATAAAAAAATAAATGATTTAATTTTTTATTTTTTATTTTTTTTAATTCATTTTTAACTTAATTCTAATTTAATTTTAATTTAATTTTAATTTAATTTTTAAGTTTTGAGAATACTATTTCAAGTATTTTTTCAGCAGAATTTCCACATCCAAATGGATTATCCCATTTTTTTATACTACAAATAGCACATTTCTCAGTATCCTTTTCGATTTCTAAACCCAATATTGTAGTTAATCCATTTACCCATTTATCGTAATCATAACCAACTATTATATTACTACCAACGTCCACGGTTTCAGGTCTTTCAGTATTTTCACGTATTGTAAGGCAAGGTACGCCCAAAATACATGCTTCCTCTTGTACCCCTCCGCTGTCAGTGAGTATTAATTTAGAATTATTTTCCAATAGTAAAAAGTCCAAATAACCCACTGGTTCTATTATTTGGATGTTCGGGTTATTGGATAGCTTTGAAAGTAAGTCATATTCTTTTAATTTCTTGAAAGTTCTAGGGTGAATTGGGAATATGATTTTTGAATAGTTATCTGCTATATTGATAACATTTTCAATGATGTTTGATAGCCTATCAAAATAATCAGTGTTTTCCGCCCTATGTAGCGTTAGCAAGAAATAATCAGTGTTTTTTTCATTTGTTATGTTTAATAGCGTATTATCAGAGATTTCTGGATTTTCACCCTTCTTCTTAGCTATTTTTAAATTTTGTAAGGTTGCATCAACTATGGTATTACCTACAACAAAAATTTTATTTTCGTCGATACCTTCATTTAACAGGTTTTGCTTTGCTACGTTTGTTGGCGCAAGTAAAAAGTCGGAAATGTGGTCTGCCATTATTCTATTTAATTCTTCAGGCATTGTCCTATCGAAACTTCTTAATCCTGCCTCAACGTGAGCTACTTTTATACCCATTTTTGATGCAGTGATTGCACCTGCCAACACAGTATTGGTATCCCCTTGTACGAATAAAATGTCAGGCTCTTCCTCAACTAATACTTTTTCAAGTGCTATCATCATACTTCCAGTTTGCTCGCCGTGTCTTCCCGAACCAATTTTTAAATTATATTTGGACTTTGGCAAATTTAATTCGTCAAAAAATATTTTATCCATATTTTGAGAATAATGTTGATTTGTGTGGATAATTATATATTCCACCCGAGTACTATCAATATCTAAAATATCTAAGGTATTTTTAGACAAAGCATTATCCTTTTTTTCATTATTTTCGTCAGCATCAGCTTTTGAACTATCATGGGATAAATCGTAGCCTGCCATTTTGCTTAATTTTTTTATCCTTTGAAGTTCGTTAACATTCTCTAAATATCGTATTATGGGCGACATTTTGATAATTTCAGGTCTTGTACCCAACAAAACTGCAATTTTTAACTTATTCATTTTCTTTCCCGCGTTTAATTTTTAATTACTAAAATTTAAGCTTTTATACTATATATTAGTTATTAAATAGATTTAAAAAACTCAAAATAAGGGATAAGTGACTAAAAAATGAATAAAAAATGGATGAAATAATAAAAGTATGTCATATTTAAAGATAAAAATAAAATAAAAATAAAATAAAATAAAAATAAAATAAAATAAAAATAAAAAAAATAACTAAATAACTAAATAACTAAAAGAATAAAAAAATTAAAAAAATAAAAAATTAATCATTTTTTATGTATAGTATGGGAAGTCCGTAGTATCGCTTTGCATATCTGTACTAATCGAATAGCCACCTTCTGTTTTTGAGATTGTTACCTCAAAAGGTTTGGAAGATGTAGTGTCTACGATATTTGTTCTTTTGTTAGACTTAGGGGCCGGCGTTATCGAATGATATTTCCCGTTTTTATCATCGATATCTGCAGTTATAGAGCCACTATTTAATTTTAAAGTTAATGCGTCGCCAATAGGTAATCTTTTTACAACTGAATTCCCATTTTTAATAAATAATTCATTTGTATTAGGGTTAATCATGTAATCCCACTCATTTGAACTACCGTTTCTTAGCCTAAATAGATAGTTACCGTTACTTTTTTTAGTAAGAGGGCATTCTTTAAAGGATAAATTACTGCCAAAAGCGGGGGGATATTTTGAACGGTCGTGTACATATTGTCCTTTTCCCGTATCATTAGTTACTGTAAGTACGGAACTTGAAGATTCATTGTCTTCATTTTTTAAATCGGAAAGAGGATCATTGAAGCATTTACTAGCCTCACCCACCGAATTTCCAGTATCTTTTACAAAGGATAGGGACGAATACCCAACCACAGCTCCGACAACTATTGCTGCACATATTGCTATGGCCAACTCCATCGATAATTGTCCTTTTTTAGTTTTTAACATACATAAATCCCTCATTATATGTCATATTTAATAACCTAATAATTATTAAATATATTTATTGCCCATTATATTATATAAAACCTTAATAACCAATCTTGTCTAAAATAACCTGAAAAATTTAAAATAAATGTGGACAAATAATTAAATGTAATAAAAAGTAGTAAAAAAGAGTAAAAAAGATAATAAATATTAGAAATAGATTAAAATGATTAAATAAAATAAAAATATATTTATTTCTTATTATTTCTTATTATTTCTTATTATTTCTTATTATTTCTTATTATTTCTTATTATTTCTTATTATTTCTTATTATTTCTTATTATTTCTTATTAGATTTTAAAATTTTAGAACCCCTCATTAAAGCAGTTAACCCAGTCCTTGCAACTTCTTTAATGCCCAAAGGTCTTACCAAATCTAAAAATGCGTTTATTTTAGATTCATCGCCCGTAATTTCCACAGTTATAGTCTCAGCACTTAAATCAACGATACTACCCCTAAAAATATTTGCATACTGCGTAATTTGGGATTTACCGCTTTCGGTAGGTGCATGAATTTTTACGATACACAATTCTCTTTCCACGTAATTATTGTGTTTCAAATCCTTTACTTTAACAACTTCAACCAATTTGTTTAATTGTTTTAAAACTTGCTCTAAATGAGTATCGTCGCCTTTTACAACAATTGTCATCCTTGCGATATCGGGATTTTCCGTTGTACCAACAGTTATGCTCGAAATGTTAAACCATCTTCTTGCAAAAAGTCCAGAAATCCTTTGTAGGACACTCGGTTTATGGAGAACCAAAACCGTAATAATATGCCTTTTATCCATGATTACCACCGTAAAACTCAAATTTAAACTTAATTATATATGTTGATAACGCTTAATTTTTAATTCTTTTTTAGTTTTTTTAATTTTTCTTTTCTTAATTCGTTTTTCAGTTATTTTATAATTTTGAAACCATATCTTTGAACAATATTTTTTCTGAGCAAGGTTCTTTATTTTCTGGCTCAATCATTTTCGTTAAGTTAGCGCCCGGTGCTACAACCTTTACAGCATACCCTGAATCTATCATAACTTCTATAACGTATGGCTTATTCATTAATATTGCTTTTTTAAGTGTTTCTTTTAAATCTTTGGAGTTTGAAACTCTTTCGGCCATAACTCCGTAACTATGAGCTAATTGAATAAAGTCTGGTGTTTCGCCCAAATCTATTTGTGACTGCCTGTTATTGAGTACAGATTGCAATTGATGAACCATTCCTAAAGCTCTATTGTTAAATATAACTGCTACTACCGGTATGTCGTAATGTGCCATTGTGGCTAACTCCTGTGAGTTCATTAAGAATCCACCGTCACCACTTATAGATATAACGTTTGCTTTAGGCTTTGCAAACTTAACTCCTAAAGCTGCAGGGAATCCAAAACCCATTGTACCGAGACCGCCAGATGTTATTAAAGCATCCTTCTTAAATTTAAAGTATCTTGCCATCCACATTTGATTTTGACCAACGTCTGTTGTAACATACGTATTTTCAAGTTCTGGGTCGATATCATATATTGCTTCCATTAAATCGTATATTGCAACTTTGGGATGTATTTTTTCTATTTTTTCTATTTTTTCTTCTTCTTTTGTTTCTTTTGTTTCTTTTGTTTTCTGTTTCTCTTCAGCAGTTACACTTAATTCTTTTTCAGATTCTTCTTTTAATTTTTTAACTTCATCGGACCATTCTGATATATCCAAAAATTTAGAATTAGAATTTTCCAGTGTATTTTCAGATGTCGATAATTCTTCGTGTTTTCTTTTCTGTTTCTTCAATTGTTTTATTAAATCCTGTAATATTCTCTTGGCATCACCTACTATAGGAATATCAACGGAAACGTTCTTGCCTATTTCCGCAGGATCTATGTCCATGTGTATAACTTTAGCATTTGGTGCGAACTCTGAAACTTTTCCAGTTACCCTATCCGAAAACCTGCAACCTACTGCAATCAATAAATCACATTTATCTATAAGGTTATTTGAAGCATGCGTACCGTGCATACCCGTTAATCCGGTTGAAAGCTCGTGTTTTTCAGATATACAGCCTTTACCCATTAAAGTGGTACATACTGGTATATTCAACAGTTCTGCAAACTCTAATAATTCTTCACTTGCGTGAGCTATTGAAACTCCACCACCTGCTAATATAAGGGGCTTTTTGGAATTCATTATTGCTTCTAGGGTCTTTTTTATTTGTAATGGGTGTCCCACGGTTGTAGGCTTGTAACTTGATATATTTATATCTGCAGGTATTTTTACAGCTTTGCTAAGCTCCCCTGTTAATATATCAGATGGCATATCCACGTGTACTGGTCCAGGCCTACCTGTTGTAGCGATTTCGTGTGCTTTTCTCATTATGTCCACTAAATCGTCAGCCTGACGTATTTGGAAATTATGCTTTGTTATTGGCATAAATATGCCGAAAGAGTCTATCTCTTGGAAAGCGTCGTCACCTATTATATTTGAGCTAACTTGCCCTGTTAAAGCTATTACCGGCGATGAGTCCATGTGCGCGGTTGCTACGCCAGTTACCAAATTGGTTGCACCAGGGCCTGATGTGCCTATGCAAACGCCCGCCTTTCCACTAACTCGGGCGTAGCCATCTGCCATATGCGCAGCGGCTTGCTCGTGCCTTGTTAGTATATGTATCATATTACTATCGCATAGAGATTCGTAGAAAGATACTAAAACGCCCCCGGGATATCCGAATATTACTTTAGTTCCTTCGGCTTCCAATGCTTTTATTAAAGCCTCTGCTCCATTCACCTTATTCACTTTAGTCACAAAAATCACCGTTATAGCATAATTGTCATAATTTTTTATATTTGTAATACTTATTGAATTGTATAGTTTAGTATCATTTATAGATTTAAATAAATATATAATTTGATAACAATATTTGTTTCAAGAGGTATATTATATTAATGATTGTATTAAATTGTTATTCAAATGATATAGTAATAAAATTGATTATTCGCTTATTTAAAAATACTTAAATAAAATATTATAAATAATTATTGATAAAAATAGATGTATAAACCTATTAGGAGATATAATAAGCCAAAAATATAGTTTAAATATAGTTTAAATTTTGTTGAAAATAACATTGTGTAAAAAAAAGCATAATAAACAATCAGTAAAATATCTAATAAAATATCTAGTTAACTATCTAGTTAACTATCTTGTAATCTATTTTAAAAAAAGAATTGATTAAGAATAATGAATACATAATTAATTTTAATTAAGTTAATAATTTTAATTAATTATTATTCAATTATTTTAATCTTTCTCCGTTGAATTTTTTCCATTGCCATGCAAATCTTTTTAATTTTGCGCTTCTACCGAATCCGCATGCTGCACATACTTTTTTCCTAACGTGGTATGATCTTTTTCCACATCTTCTGCAGATAATGTGGTTGGAACCTTTGTTGTGTTTACCTTGTGATGGGGTACCTTTGGACATTTTTTTCACCGTGTTTGCTTATAATAAATTATAAAAATAAACTCAAAACTAAAAGCTCAATCTATTGATTTTTAACTTTAAAGCTTTGTTTATTTACATTATTACGTTTATTACGTTTATATTGTTACGTATAGTACTTTAACATAATATATACTTATAGTATAAATATATTATTGTATAATTCTCGATAGCATGATGATACCATAAATATCAACTACAACACCTTTTGTGATGACTCGATAAATATGATAACAATACAATTGAAAATATAAAACATAATTATTATTAAATATTCACGATTATAAATGTGAATGTAAAAGTGAATAAATATTGCTAGTAGTTAAAATTATACTAACAACTTATATTCTTTTTTAATCGCTAAGTTCAGACTATAACTTACTATAACTTATAATGAAACGTATAAAACGTTGTCTCCTCTAACAACTAACATAGGGTACTCTTTTTCTCCTAATTTAGCGTTTTCTAAAGCAACATTCATGTGTAAGTCGTATGCTTTTAATCTTCCTTTAATTTCTTTACCGTCTTTTAAAAATACGGTGATATTTGTGTTGATTGATTTTCCTAATGCGTCTAATGGTCTTTGTGTATCCATCATATTAACACCTCGCAATAAAAAATTAACTGCTTAAATTTTGTAAAGAATAGATATAATTTTCTAATATATAATACTTTGCACTTAATAAATAATTCAGAGTACTTTAATCTAAATTAGATTATTTTATACGGATTTTATAAGTATTTTATTTATTGTGATAAGATATTTAATTAAATAAAAGATATATTATAGACTTTGTTAATCAATTATAAAAACTTTGATATTAAATTATATATATTAAGGTATTGTATATGTAATTTGTATTAAAACTTTCTTAAAACTTTTTTAAAAAAGTAATAAAAAATATTATAAACTTATAAATTAGGAAAATACAAATCAGGTGTTTGAATTATGCGTAATGAGAACTTAGATATTGGAGATTTAATAGAATTAACACTAAAAGCCGAGGAAAACAAAACCGCTACCACATACAAGGGTACCGTAATGCCTTGTTTAAAAGAAGACGTTATTATGATAAAAATGAGTAGCGGATACAACGCAGGTATAAAAAAGGAAAAAATAGAAGAAATTAAGCTTTTAAGTAAAGGAGAAACACCTAAACACGTTAAAACCGACTTAAACATAAACAAAGATAAAAAATTGAAAAATATATCAATTATATCAACTGGCGGTACCGTTGCTTCTAGAGTAGACTATAAAACCGGTGCAGTTCACCCTGCTTTTACAGCGGACGACTTAATTATGGCAGTTCCCGAACTTTTGAATATTGCGAACATCTCTGGAAAGGCAGTAATGAACATTTTAAGTGAAAATATGTTACCGGCTTACTGGAAAGAAGTAGCTGAACATATTGAACAGGAAGTAAAAAACGGAGCAGATGGAATTGTTATTGCACACGGTACAGATACCATGCACTACACAGCTTCAGCCCTTCAATTTATGGTTAAATCAAATGTACCTATTATTTTAGTTGGTGCTCAAAGAAGTAGCGACAGACCTTCTTCAGACGCTGCTTTAAACTTAATTGCTTCGACTAAATTTGCTACAGAAGGTTTAAGCGGTGTTTACGTACTTATGCACGGCGAAAACGGTGACGAATACTGTTACTTACACGAAGGCGTAAAAGTTAGAAAATTACACTCTTCAAGAAGAGATGCTTTTAAATCTGTTAACGCTCAACCTGTTGCTAAAATGAATATGCTTTCAAAAAACAAAAAGACAAATGAAAAAGACTATAAAATTGAATATCTTGCAGACGAAAGAAAATTAAAACAGAATGTTATGGATAACAGTTCAAATGTTGAAATAAACACGAATTTAGAAGAAAGCGTAGCACTTTTAAAAATTTATCCAGGTATCAATTCAGATATTTTAAAGTATTATGCAGATAATGGTTACAAAGGAATCGTTTTGGAAGGTACTGGATTAGGACACGCTCCAGAAACTTTATTTGAAGGTATTGAATACGCTATAAACAACGGATTATTGGTTGCCATGACAACACAAACCATCAACGGTAGGGTAAATATGAACGTTTACTCAAACGGTGTAGAATTGCAAAAAATGGGCGTAATTAGCTGTGAAGATATGACCGCTGAAACTGCACTTGTAAAAATGATGTACTTATTGGCAAATTATGATTTTAAAGAAGTTAAGGACTTAATGGGAAAAAATATTGCGGGAGAAATAACCGAATTTAGTTTAATTGATGTAAATTAAATATCTCATATCATAAATATTAATATAAATTTAAAAATAACTTTAAAAATAACTTCATTTAATTATTTAATTATTTATTCATTTGATTATTGGTGATATTATGTCAAATTCTGATTTGAATTTAAATTTAGACTATAAAGAATTGGGTTTAAAAGTTGGTTTGGAGATACACCAACAGCTAAACACGAGCAGGAAATTATTTTGTAATTGCCCTACAAAAATTAGAGATGATGAACCGCACGGGGAAATTGAAAGAGTTTTAAGGCCTTCACAAAGTGAAATGGGTCAGATTGATAAAGCAGCCCTCATCGAATCTAAAAAAGAGAAAAACTATGTTTATCAGTACTATAATGACACAAATTGTCTTGTAGAATTAGATGATGAACCACCTCAAGGACCTTGTGAAGAAGGAGTTTACACAGCTGTTGAAGTATCAGAGCTTATGAACATGCACGTAGTTGATGAAGTTCAAGTTATGCGTAAAATGGTTATTGATGGTTCAAATACATCTGGATTCCAAAGAACTATGTTTGTATCGCAAGATGGTAGTATAGAAACAGAATACGGCAATATTGGAATTACAAGTTTATGTTTAGAAGAAGATGCTTGTAAAAAAGTAAGAGATGAAAAAGACAAAGTAATTTATTGTGTTGATAGATTAGGAATTCCTTTATTGGAAATTACCACAGAACCTGACATCACAACCCCAGAAATGGGAAAAGAAGCTGCGAGAAGAATCGGTACAATTTTGCGAGCCACAGGAAAAGCTAAAAGAGGATTGGGAACCATTAGACAAGATGTGAACATTTCTATTAGAGAAGGTGCACGTATTGAGGTTAAAGGGGTTCAAAATCTTGATTTAATCGAGCAAATTATTAAAAACGAAGTAATAAGACAAATTAAGTTAAATGAAATTAAAAAAGAATTAATTGAAAGAAATGCCGAAGTAAAAACAGGTATTGAAAACATTGTCGATGTTACCGAATTATTCAAAAATACTGAATCAAAAGTAATTAAAAGTGCTTTAAAGAAAAAAGGCGTAGTTAAAGCAATTTTACTCAAAGGATTTGATGGTTTAATCGGTAAAGAAGTTCAGCCAAACAGAAGATTGGGAACTGAATTCTCCGACCGTGGAAAGGTAATCGGAGGCGTTGGGGGATTATTCCATACTGACGAATTGCCTAAATACGGAATTACACAAGAAGAAGTTGACGCACTTAAAGAATTCATGGGTGCAAAAGCTGAAACAAAAGATGCTGTTATCATTGTAGGGGATAGGGAAGATAAAGCTGTTAGAGCGTTAGGTGCTGTTTTAGATAGGGCAAACGAAGCTATAACAATAGGAATTCCAGAAGAAACAAGAAAAGCATTAGAAGATGGTAATACATCATACTTAAGACCTTTACCGGGTGCTGCAAGGATGTATCCTGAAACAGATATTCCTAACATACCAATCGAGGACGAATTCGTTGAAAACATTAGAAATAATCTTCCAGAAATGCCAAAAGAAAAATTGGAAAGATTTATAAAAGAATATGACTTAAACAACGATTTAGCAAAACAAATGGTTATGTCTTACCACGTTGATTTATTTGAAGAGCTTGCAAAATCATACGCTGGTATTAAACCGACTTTAATTGCTACGACTATTGAAGCTACTGTTAAAGAAATTAGAAGAGAAGGATTTAATACTGAATTACTTGAAGAAGAACACTTTAAACAACTGTTTGAATGTATTGAAAACGGTAAAGTTTCAAAAGAAGCAATCGTTGATGTATTGAAAGGATTTGTTGAAAATCCATATGCAAATGTTGACAAAATACTTGAAATTAAAGGACTTAGCGCAATGTCTGAAGAAGACGTTGTAAAGGAGATAAAAAGTATTATTGAGCAAAACATTGCTGTTGTTAACGAAAAAGGAATGGGTGCTATGGGTCTACTCATGGGTAGATGTATGGCCAACTTGCGTGGAAAAGCAGACGGTAAATTGATTAATAAAACATTACAAGATGAATTAAAAAGTATTATTAACAAATAATTTATTTAATTAAATTATTTTTATTTTTTCTATTTATTTTTAAAATTTAAAAAAGTATTATTTTATTATTTTATTTTAGTTTATTATATTACTGTATTTTTAGCATAGTATCGTTTTATTATTACAATCAATTACTGTTGCATAAATTAAAGGTATGGCTTCATAGTCAGACTCTTCATCCGCCCATGTTAAACCGCGATATTCTCCATAAACGTCAATTATGGCACCTTCGTCTAAGTCGCCTATCAGATATCGGACTTTTACATCATTACCGTCATAGTAGTTTTCAGAACTTTTTTTAGTTGCCATTGTTAGATACGATTCCCAATCACTATCATTAACCTTAATGATTTGACCCCTATAATGAATTATTTTATTAACGTATTCTTCATTTTGTTGTTTTAAATCCTTATAATCTATGTCTAAAGCTTCCCCTTTAATTTGGAACATGTCATATTGTTTTACTACTTCATCATCCTCCGAAGATACGGTGACTGACGATGGAGTAAGGTAACCCATAGTAAATATAGCAATTGCACCAAAAGCTATTAAAATTACCACTATAACGCCCAACAAAGTATATAATTTGTTTTTTGGCAAATCCATAAAAAACCTCGTGCCATTTATTATGTGTAACTAATATATCTAAATATACCTATATTAATACTGGTTATTTATACTAATTAGCTTACAAAAAAATATTTCATAAAATTTAAAAAAGTATGATTATTTTTATTTTATTATATTATTATTTTATTATTTTATTATATTATTATATTATTATATTATTATTTTATTTTATTCGATTAACAATGCACGTACTGAAGGTATAGTTTCATTTTCTGAATCTTCGCCCGCCCATTTTAAGCCACTGTAATTTCCATAAACGTCTACTATAGTGCCATTAACAAGTTTATCGCCCTTGTACCATACATTTATGTTATTGCCCGCATAATAATTTTCAGAACTTTTTTTAGTAGCCACTGTTAAATAAATATATCCTGTACTTTCATTAACTTTAATGATTTGACCCTTGTAATGAATTAGTTTATCGACATACTGTTCATTATGTTCTTGTAAATCATTATACTTTACATCTAAAGCTTTTTCTTTAATTTGGGAATCTGTGTAATTAGTTAGTACTTGCACATCGTCTGAAGAGGTGGCAACTGAAGATATGGTAAAATAACCGGCAGATAATGTGATAATCCCACCGATGGCCATCAGAACTATTGCAACTAGTCCTAACAATATGTATAATTTGTTTTTTGACAAATCCATAAAAAAACCTCGAGCCATTTGGTCATATATTTAATTATACATTTAAATATACATTTAATTACATATCTTAATATATTTCGATATATGATTTAAACATGTTTATTTGAATTAGGTAATTTGCAAATCTATTTTCTTAATGGCTTAAAAAATAAATTAAACTAAAAATTAAACTAAAAATTAAATTAAAAATTTAAAAAAAAAGAAAGACATTTTTATAGGTCATAATTATGAATCATAAATATCTATTTTATTAATTATTCTTCATCTAAAGGTAATTTTTCAGGGCAAACTCTTGCAAAAGTCAAGTAACCGGTGTGTCCTATCATTCTTGTTGATGGTCTAACACCTTTTTCTGAAATATCCATCTCTCTTAAGATACACTCAATTGTAATAACGTCTAAGAAATTATTTTCTTTTAAAGCTTCTACAGCTTTTTTGGATTGCTCTATGTATGGCACATAAACCGCAATTCTACCTTTTGCCTTATTCAAAGCTTTTTTAGCATGTGGAACTACATTCCAAGGGTCTGGCATATCCAAAACGATTACGTCAACGTCTTGTTCTTCAATACCTTCTGTTATATCGCCTATTTTCTGGATTACATTGTAAACCTTTTTACTTTCAGCTTCAGGATTTTGTACCTCTTCGCTTACTTCTTTTACTTCTTCCTCTACGCCAATTATAGGTTGGTTTATTTTTACAGAGCCCATAATTTCAAGGTTTTTTCTTGCAATTTTTGCAAATTCTGGTCTTTTTTCGTAGGTAACTACTTTTCCTTCCTTACCGACTGCTTGTGATAAGTACATTGTTAATCCTGCTGAGCCAGTTCCTGCTTCAATAACGGTTTCACCGTTTTCAATACCGCAGTATGCAATTATAAGACCTATATCTTTAGGCAATAATGTTGTAACGCTTCTTTTCATCTTTTTGATGATGTCAAAAGCTGTAGGCTCAACTAAGTAAAATTCGTCACCCTTATGGGTCGGTAACACATTACCTTCGCTAACATCTGTTAAATTTGCTACACCCAAATCGTTTCCAAATTCTTTGTTTTCTTTTGCAATTAGGTATTTTTTACCTCTTTTGTCAATAACTAATTTTTTAGTCTTTGTAGAACCGTTGTACGTATAGTATTTCCAGGTAGGTTTTACTTCCTTTTTTTCCTTCTTTTCTTCCCTGGTTTCTTCTTTGTTTTCTTCTTTATTAGCTTCCTTGTTTTCTTCTTTATTTTCTACGGTTTCAGTGTTTTCATCGGTTGTAGTATATTGTGTTTCTTCCGTTTTATTGGTTAATTCTTCATTGGTCACTATTTCACCATTGTATTATATAATAATATTATACTAATATTGTAATAATATTGTAATAAATTTATGAATACTATGTCCTTCTAATTTTTATAGATTTACAATTATTAAAAATAATTTTATTTAATTTAGTTAATTTATTTATTTATTTATTTATTTATTTTTTTAACTTATTTTAACTTATTTTAATTCTTTACCCATTTTAATAAATTTTCACATTTTAAATCAATATTTCCATTTTCCGAATCATATTCTTTCAAGAGTTTTTTGGTTGTATTCCAACTAAATCTAACTATATCAGGCAATTCTTTGTTATCTTCTAAATATTGTTTTAAAAACTTCTTGGTTTTTGGGTCACTTGGGTAACCACTACCTATTGTATAGCCCATTGAATTATATCTCTCATTATACTCATCTATGATATTATCACGGGTTACTTTAGCAATTATTGAAGCTGCAGAAACTATTTTGTAATTATCGTCTGCTTTATGCTCTGCTATCAAATCTATGTTTTTATTTATTAATTTTGCTTTCAATTGGTTTGAAAAAGATGTTTCGTTACTACTGCAAGCATCGATATAGGTTAAAAAACCATTATTTCGCCTATTTTCATCTAATCCATATTCATCCTTGTAAAATTTATTGATTATACTTGAAAATCCGTTCAATTCTATTTTATTTAGATTAATTATTTTCATTTGGTCATCAATTTCCTTTGCGGTGACTACTACCTTATCTACTTTTGCAAGTTTTTGTATTTCTTCGTAGAGACTTTCTCGTTTTTTCTTAGAAAGCTTTTTACTATCTTTTAAATCTAAATCATAAAATGTTTTAGTTTTTTCCTTATTGTTTAATTCCAATAATACGCCCGCTATTACCATTGGCCCTATTACTGGACCTCTTCCTGCTTCATCTAACCCTATTACTTTGGGCGTTACAGGTGTTTCATCTATATCGTTTTTTAGCACTTTTTCACTTTGGTTATAATTTTATTTTCTTTTTTATTATTTTATTCTTTATTTTTTATTTTTTATTCTTTATTTTTTATTCTTTATTTTTTATTCTTTATTTTTTATTATTTTATTATTTAGTTTTCTAGTATAATTGATTAGCATTTTATTTGTATTATATGTATATAGTAACAATATATATAAATTTGAACGAGTAAATACTATAATGAATAAATATAATAGTACATTAGTAAAATTTAATAAATATGTTTAGATGTGCAAATGTGTATATGTTTAAAATAAATACATAGGTAAATAAATAAATTCTTTAAATATTCTAACTAAATATCATATTTTAAAGTAAGAGTTATAACTTATAAAATTCTTGCTTATGGTGGTAGAATGATACAAAAAGAAGAAATACTTGACATATTTAGCAAATACAACAAAGATGAGATAACAATTGTAACAGTTGGTAGTCACACATCACTACACATTTTAAAAGGTGCTAAGTTAGAAGGCTTTTCAACCGCTGTTATAACTACAAAAGATAGAGATGTGCCATATAAAAGATTCGGCGTAGCTGACAAATTCATATACGTTGACAAATTCTCAGACATTTCCAATGATGATATTCAACAACAACTAAGAGACATGAACGCAATTATTGTGCCACACGGGTCATTTATCGCATACTGTGGATTAGACAATGTTGAAAGTTCATTTAAAGTGCCTATGTTTGGTAACAGAAAGATATTAAGATGGGAAGCTGAAAGAGATTTAGAAGGTAAGATATTAGGTGAAAGTGGCTTAAGATTACCTAAAAAATTGGCAAAACCTGAAGATATCAACGGTCCTTCAATGGTAAAATTCCCCGGTGCTAGAGGCGGTAGAGGTTACTTCGTATGCTCCTCAAAGGAAGAGTTTGACGCAAAAGTAGCGGACTTTATCAAAAAAGGTGTGTTAGAAGATAGCGATGTACCAAATGCACATATTGAGGAATATGTTGTAGGTACTAACTACTGTATACACTATTTTTACTCCCCATTATACAATAGAGTTGAATTGATGGGTATGGACAGAAGATACGAAAGTAATATTGATGGATTTGTTAGAATTCCTGCAAAAGATCAAATGGAAATCGAATTAAACCCTTCATACGTTATTACAGGTAACTTCCCTATCGTAATTAGAGAAAGTTTATTGCCACAAGTATTTGAAATGGGCGATAAATTAGTAGATAAAGCTAAAGATTTAGTTAATCCTGGTATGATTGGTCCGTTCTGCTTGCAATCATTATGTAATGAAAATCTTGAACTCGTTGTATTTGAAATGAGTGCGAGAATTGACGGCGGTACGAACACATTTATGAACGGAAGCCCTTATTCATTCCTCTACCACGGTGAAAACTTAAGTATGGGTCAAAGAATTGCAAAAGAAATTAAAATGGCTCTTGAATTAGGAATGGAAGACAAAATATTATACTAAGTAGATATTTATTAATTAAATATATTACTTTCATTTCTTATAATTTTTAATTTTAGATTAATATATTATTATCAAATTTTACTTTATTTACACGTACAAGTAAAAAAAATTAACAAAAATTTACAAGGAATCTAAAATAATTTAAAAAAATAATAAAAAATAATAAAAAATAATAATAAAAATAATAAATTTAAACGAGAGTGAAATTATGCAAGAATACAAAAATGATATAAAAAAATTATACAGGTCTGTTGATGACAAAATGTTAGAGGGTGTTTGTGGAGGAATCGGAGAATATTTTAATGTTGATCCAACACTTGTACGTATTTTGTACGTGGCAATAACTGTATTCACAGGCTTTCTATTAGGAATTGTGACCTACATCGTTTTAGCCATCATAATACCTAAAAATCAATCTAAATTCAAAAATGAATATATAACTACATCTTTTGAACCTAAAAAAGATGAAAATGCGGAAAACGAAGAAAATAAAAACAATTAAACTTGTTTTTAATTTTTAATTTTTAACTTTTATTTACTTTAATTTTAACTATTATATTTATTCTTTTTTTATTTTTTTAGGCGTTATTTTTTTATTCTTTTTTTATATTTTACAGCCATCTTAATCTTAATATTTTATTTTTCATAATATTGAGCGTTACAAATACCTATATTTAAAATATGATTAAAAACAAAAAAATATGTAGATGTAAATTAACTGATTGAACTATATAAAAAAAATTCATATGACGGTCAATTATGAAAATAACCATATATTGCAAGTAGGGAATGGACGGGTGTAGGAATGAATAAAAAAGAGGAAACTTCAAAAATAGCGTATTTTAGCATGGAATTTGCAATAGACCAGGCTTTAAAAACTTATGCCGGAGGTTTAGGATTTTTAGCCGGCTCTTTATTTAAAGCAGCCCATAGAGCAAATTACCCCATGGTTGGAGTATCTATTCTTTGGAGTTATGGCTATTACGACCAAATGCGAGATATTGAAGGTCGTATGGTTATAGGTAAAACACGTAAATTCCACGATTATTTGGTCGATATAGATGTAAAGGTACCTATAGAAATTAATAGGTCTAAATTATGGGTAAAAGCCTATTTACTACCTGCGGGTGTATTTAGCACTTGTCCAATTTACTATTTAACGACAGATATTCCAGAAAACGATTATCTTTCACGTACAATATCTTACAATCTTTACGATAGTAATAACCTTACACATATTGCTCAAGAAATGGTTTTGGGCATAGCAGGGTATGAAGTACTTAAAAAATGTGAAAATATAGATGTTTATCACTTAAATGAGGCTCAAGCCATTCCTTTGGGTTTTAGAATGATGGAAGATAAAGGATTCGACTATGTAAAAAATCATCTCGTATTTACTACACACACCCCGATACCTGCGGGAAATGAAATCCAAGATATCAATATATTAAACAATATGGGATTCTTTGGCAATACGGATCTAAAAACAGCTGAAAAATTTGGTGGAAATCCTTTTAATTTGACAGTTGCTGCGTTAAAAATGTCTAAAAAAGCAAATGCAGTTTCAAAATTACATCAACAAACCACCAGGGAAATGTGGAGTTGGGTACCTGGGAAATGTGGAATAACATACGTTACAAATGCACAAGATGTTAATTCTTGGCAAGACATCGAACTAAAACGATGTGCTGACGAAGGAGACATTGAAAATCTACGTAAAAGAAAATTACACCTTAAAAAACAACTCTATCAGGTAGTTGCTGACCAGTGTGGACGATTATTTGATGAAAAAAAACTTACCGTAGTTTGGGCAAGACGTTTTGCAGAATATAAAAGACCGTATTTCCCACTACACGACGAGGGAAAACTTAGAGAACTTATAGATTCGGATAAACTACAGCTTATATGGGCAGGAAAACCACACCCTGCAGATTTTAACGCACAGGTGACCTTTAATTGGATAATTTCAAAGTCTCGGGAAATTAAAAACACTGCCGTTTTAACAGGTTATGAATTACACCTTAGCAAGCTTTTGAAATTGGGTTCAGATATTTGGCTAAATACACCTAAAAGACCGAACGAGGCTTCCGGTACTTCAGGAATGACTGCTTCAATGAATGGTTCCATACATATGAGTACACTTGACGGTTGGCACGTTGAATGGTACAATAAATATCCTGACCTTAGTTTTACGATAGGGGATGGAGAAAACCTTAATGAAGATTATGAAGCCGACGATATGTATAAACTAATTTGGAAAGCAATAGATATGTACGATACAGATAAATGGTGGAAATTGGTTCAAGATAACATTTTAACTTCAGTTGATTTCTTTAATGCCGATAGAATGCTTAAGGAATATTCTGAAAGAGTTTATAATACAGTTGATGAAAAATACAAAATTAACGATGAATCGGAAAATGAAAAATAAATAACTAAAATAAATAACTAAAATAAATAACTAAAATAAAGATTAATATTATTTTGGGATATATTACAATAAAAAAAGAAATAAATATTTATTTTTTATTAATTTATTAAAGTAGGTTTACCATCTTTTAATTTAATTTTTAATGGACCTGTTACGTTTTCAGTCATTGATAAATAATACTGAACAGCTGTTTTAGTACCTACCCTATCAGAACCAGCAACATATATGACTTGATAACCATTGATTTTTTGAACTTGTATAACTCCCGTATCTTTTCCCGGTACATCATTTGTAATTTGGATATCAAAATATCTATCATATTTATTTGCCAATGGATTAGCTACAGGACCGCCAATAAGTAAGGTGTTTGAATTTATTGACATATCTACAGTTCCATATGATTCTTCTTTTCTATTTTCATATGTTAAACTTAACATCTTTGCAGCATCTATATCTGCATCGGCTCCGATTATTATTCTTGATTTACTTAGCATTGCTCCAACTACTTTTGAAACAGTTTGTCCGGTATCAGTTAAGATTGTAGAAATTTCCGTATTATGACGTTTACTACTTCTACCGCTGTATGTTGGAGTATCTGGAGTATCTGGTTCACTTGGTAATAAACTTTCAAATAATAATGACACTTCAGGGTCTTTTATCAGAGTTAACTCTACAACTTTGTTGTCTATAAGTCTGTACCATCCTAAAGTACTGTTATAGTCATTTTCTTTTAATGGTGTATCTTTGGTACCGTCGTTTACCAAAATTCTCGTTAATTTTAAATTGCCAAGCGGTAATCTCATTATTGTATAACCTTTTTTAGTTGTATTTTCTGCAGTGAATTTTATTTCAGAGGTTACCTTATTATCCTCTTTTTTAGTAGATAACGTCATATTTGAAATATTAAATCCACTACTTGAAATTACCTTTGTTTTATTAATCACAGTATTTACAACATTTTCAATTTCTTCTTCCGTTGTTGCATTTGATACACTTATATTATTAGAAGTATTTTCAATTTCTTCCATTTTTTCTATTGCTTCCACAGTTAATTTAGCAGAAACATTTTTCAATTTAGGTAGTATTAATGTATCATTTTTAACTTTTATTTCTGTTAAACTTATATTCGTATTGTTTAATTGTTTAATTCCGCCCTCTTCAATTTCGCCCCATATTTCATCATCGATTGTTATATTACTGGTTTCATTTCCTAAAGCTTCTTTAACTGTACTATTAAGTACGGTTATGTAAATAGGCTTTGTTGCATTGTTTCCTGCAATATCCTTAGCTATCATCAGTATGATATGGGTACCTGTTATACTTGCATTATATTCGAAAGTTTTATTATATGATATGTTATTACTACTTGTTAGATTAAACTCTTGCCCCCGTAATAATACATATACTTCTTTTAATTTTGTATTATCTTTAACTATTGCAGAGGCGGTTATATTATACGTACCTTTTTCTAAACCGTTTGGTGAAATCTTAGCTCTTGAAATAGTTGGTTTTTTAATATCCAAGTAGCAAGTTACAAATTCGGTTGAATTTACAATAAATGTATTATTTATTAATTTATATTCTGTTATGTATTCGTCTTTATTTTCAATTAGTTCTCCATCACTAACGTTAATTAAAATTAATTTACCATATAGCTTACTTTCCGATAAATTTTTCAAAACATCGGAATTATTGATATTTTTAAACTCATAGGATACAGGATTATCACATAATTCATCATATTTTTCAGATAAATAAACTCCGTAAGTTTTAATATCTAAAGTATCTTTTAAATTTATTAATTGATATTGTAATTCATTACTTGATAAATTTAAAGTACCTGTGAATTTTATTTTTGTAATATCTTCTTTTTCTAATTCTAAACCGGTGAATGACTCATAATTTTCTTCATTTACTAAATTTACATTATTTATAATTCCTTCTTTAGTTAATCTATCGGATAATTGTACAAATTGGTAATTTATTTCATCAGTGATTCTTATTAACTTTTTCATTCTAGAATCTGAATAGTATGGATTAAATACAATATTACCGTACATTTTACTTTTAATGTCCAAGTAATCATTTGAATCCCAGTAGTTATGGGACATATTAACGTCTTTTATGTCTGAAAAAACATAAGCATTGTAACCCTTACTTCCATATATTTCATTTTCGTGAATAGATATATTTCTTGCTTCTGGACCTTCATACCACGAGGTGTATGATACATCAAAAGCTTCCAACTCTGAATTATATAGTTTATTTCCTGAAACGTTACAACCACTTATATAATTTGCCAAAATTATTGAATAAGTATTATTTCGTAAAGTATTATCCAATAAAGATATGGATGTATAATTAAGTGGGTCTTCCCAAACATCTTTACCAGGGCAACCACATACATAAATACCAACCTGGCTATTTAAAATCTGATTTTCAGATACAGTAACATTATCTGCACCATAAAGTAACATTGCAGTACCCGTCCATCTTTCACCAGTCCATCCGCAACCAGTTATTATATTTTTAGAAACGATACCTTCTGCCAAATCTGCTAATTGTAGAGCATTTGGTGCCCAAGTTACATTTCTATCTTTGTTGGGTCCATTTATAATATTTCCTGTTATATTAGTATAACCCATTTTTACACTAATTCCACCCCTTGAAAATTCATAAATTGTATTGTTTGTAATATTCGTATTTGAATTTCCATTAACAGATATTCCAAAAGTTTCTGCAGTACTTACGCTAATATTTGTAATATTTAGATTATTAATATTTGAATTTGCATTTCTAACAAAAATGATCGAATATCTAACCCCTTTTTCAGGTACGTAGTTATTTGCATCGAATTTAAAACCATTTATATTTGCATTAATTACTTTGTCACCAGTTACTTTATTATCCGTAACAGTTCCTCCGTACATAAGTACATTGTATACGTACTTCTTAGTCTCTTCCTCGATACCAATTTGATTTGGGCTTTCTGGCAACTTCAAAACTGCATTTTCAGAACCATTTAAGGTAATATTTTTATTGATAAGTATTTGCTCTTCATAAATTCCATCTTTAACATTTATTATGTCAAATTCATCAGCATCATCAATTGCATATTGAATTTTGGAATATGATTTATTTTTATTAATATTTACAATTGGAGAATTTGTTAACTCATTAAATTCTTCATCTATGTAATATGGTACGAAATAAATTTTACCATATACGTCTGCCATTTTTGAGCTTATTACGCCAAAATTGGTAGTCCCCCAATAATTATGAGATACGTTAACTGCCTGGGTAGTAACATCCATATTGCCCACGAGTACTGTATTATTGGTATCCACCCAGTTTTTAGATATGTTATTATTAATATCTGCATTTTTAATTACTAGTCCTGCATTATCGTTATCATATACGTGATTATATTTTATACTACAGTTTTCAGAATCTAACTGAATCCCTGCAATATTATCGTAAACTTTGTTATTGATTACTGCAATTGTAGTTGAATCATCTAAAGCAATACCATTCCAGCCAAAACCTGTTACGTTATTTTTATAAATCATGTTATTAACTGAATTTGTATTGTCTACCCCATTACCTTGATGACCTATGGAATTAACAGAATTTTGAGAAATAAAGGCTTTTGTAGATTCAAGTAATACAATACCGTTTCTTTTTGAATTTATTTCTTTATTTTCATTATTTATTATAATTTCATTATTTATGATAGTTAAATTTTCGACATTATTTGCATATATCTGATTTCTATTATTGTTGATTAATTTTGTATTTTGAACAGTTGAATTAGCACCGTGGTAAAGACAAATACCGGAACCTGTGCTTATCCCAAAGCCGTTTTCTTCGATTATTGAATTATTAATATGAACACTTGCATCTACAAGGATACCATATTTAGAAATATTGTAAATATAAACATTATCAATTTTAAAGCCATAAAGTCCTTCAGATATTAAAATACCTGCATTTGTAGCATTTGCAACTGTAATATTAGAAATACTAGTATCTTTTGAAGAAACCGTTATTATATCGGATAGTAATGTTGAAGAATCTCCCCCGAGTACTATATTCTTAACATTTTCAATATCATTTCCAGTTTTTCCAACAATTGACAATGTTTTATCTATTGTTATACTTTCTTTATACTTACCCTGCTCCAAATATATTATGTCATTATTTTGTGACGCAGAAATTGCATCAGCGAGTGGAGTATCGCTTTCTACAAAATCTTGACCTTCAATTGTATAACCTGTTGTAGTTACTGTTATATCAGTAGCATACACGTCAGATATTAAATTGAAGGTTAAAATTATAGTTAATATAAGCATTAACTGCTTTGATAGCTTTTCCATTAGTTACCCCTCAAAAGAATATACTAAAACATTTTAATATTTATATAAATTAATATATTAAAAAATTTATAATTCATATTTTATACGTATTTTCATCTGAGTTATTAAAAATGTAAAATTTATAAAGAATAAAAAAATAAAAATAAGAATAAAAATAAGAATAAGAATAAAAAAATAATATTCATATTAATAACGTAAAAAAGAATACTAAATATAAGTTAATAATTATTAAAATAATAAATTAGTAATTTAACAGAGGTTAAAGTATTATTTATTTACAGAATGGTTCCCTGTTATCAATACATTCTACAAAATACTTTTTAACATCTGCTTCGCCATTTCTGATTGGAGTTAAAACGTCTACTAAGTTATCGTCTCTTAAAAGACATGCTTTTAGTTGTCCATCATAAGTTAATCTAATTCTTGTACAATGTCCACAAAATTCAGTATTGTCCATAGGTTTAACGAATTCAACTTCTAAACCATTTTTAAGAACATATTTCTTCCTGTTTTGCATAAATTTTCTTGTGACTACATCCACAGCATCTTTTGCAATTTCTTCTTCAAGTTTATTTACATCTACGTGTTGTTCTTTTAATTCTTCTTCCATTGGAATAAATTCAATCACTTGTAGAATTGCACCAACTTTTGAGCAATAATCCATTATTTTTGGCAATTGATCCAAATTACACTTCATTGCAAGATAATTAACTTTTAAAGGAGTCAAACCTACTTCGATGGCTTTTTCAATTCCTTTTAAAACTTTATCTACGTTTCCACCAGTTATTTCCTTGTACTGTACAGGGTCTAGAGTATCAAGGCTTACGTTAACTCTATCCAAACCAGCTTTTTTTAGACCTTCGGCATATTTTTCTAACAATATACCATTTGTAGTCATTGAAATATCGATTATTTGTTCGTGGACGATATTTTCAACTATTTCTACTATATCAGTTCTTAAAAGTGGTTCGCCTCCAGAAATCTTTATTTTTTTGACTCCGAAGTCCAAAGCAGAGTGAACAATCTTTCCAAGTTCATCGGGTTTCATCAAAGTATCCTTTCCACACCCATGACCTTCTCTGTGGCAGTAGAAACATTTTAAATTACATTCGGGGGTTACTGATATTCTAAAAGATTTTATGGCTCTTCCATACTTGTCTTGCATAATAATCACGTGGGGTAATTAAAACTAATTAATCTTTGATATAAAATAGTAATCCTTATCAGTATATTAACTTAACTATTTGAAATTCTATAATATAAATTGGAAAATAGTAATAAATTAAAAAATTAAGTAAATTAATCTATTTATCTATTAATCTAGTAAGTTACTTAAATTATTAATTTAGTAATTTATTAAAATTATGCTGCTGAAACGATTTTTATAACGTCTCCGTCTTTTAATTCTTGGTCAGCACCTATTCTAATTTTTTTCTTCGCATCAACTGCATAAATAAATTTATCCCCGATATCGGTGTGTATTTTGTACGCTAATTCTTTAGCAGTTGTTCCTTTTTTAACCAAGTGTGCGTCGGGAAGTACATTTCCTTTTTTATCACAGTATTTGTTTTCATCTTCTACAGGGTAGACTACAATCATATCTAAAAGTTCAAAATATGCCCTATTTATTAAATCCTGAACTCCGGTACCATCATATTTGTCAGCGTAATTTTTCATATAGAGTAATGCGTTTTTCTGTGCTTCATTTAAGTCTTTGGTTGCTTCTTCGTTTATAGTAACTTTTTTACCATCGTAAGTAACTAAATTAGCTTTTGATACTTTGTTGAGTGCCAATTCTATTTCTGCAGACGTTGGTATTACAATGAAGTCTTTAAATTCTTCTCTTAATTTTTCGATATTTGCTTCAGCATCAGGATGGTCAGCCTTATTCGCGGAAATTATCATAGGTTTTGAAATCATTCTAAGTGTTGTGGATAATTTTATCATATCTTCGTCAGTCCATTTTATAGGGCTTTCGTCTAACGGTCTTATTGCAGCTAAAACCTGATTTTCAGATATGTTTAAACCACTTAGTTGCTCTGCGATTATTCTTGCAGGTTTTCTTTCCTGTTGTGCTTTTCTTGATAATTTATCCCAGTTTTTAGACAATATATTGTAAATCCACATGTCAAGCTCGTTTAACAAAAATTTAACGTCTTCAATAGGGTCATGGTTTTCAGCAGGGTTTCCTTCCAAATCTGTTTTTCCACTTGCATCTACAACCAAGATAAATGCGTCAGCCTGTCTTAAATCGTCTAAAAATTTGTTACCCATTCCTTTTCCTTTGTGAGCTTCTGGAACCAATCCTGCAACGTCTATTATTTCTACAGGTACGTATCTTATCCCATCTTCACATTTTGAGTTATTTGGATTACAGGTTACTTTTAAATCAGTACAAGCACATGTTTTTGTAACATATGATGTACCAATATTTGGATTTATTGTTGTAAATGGATAATTACCGATATCTGCGGTGTTTTCGGTTAAAGCGTTGAATGTTGTGGATTTACCAACGTTTGGTTTTCCTACCAGTCCTAATATTGCCATTTTATCACGTTTATTTTTTTAATAATATTTTATTTAATTAATAATATTAATTAATAGTAATATTGTTATTAGTTTTATTTAATTTAGTTATACATTACTTATAAAATACATATCAATTTAATAAATTAGCGATTAACCTATTTAAATATATACATTTTAGTTTAATATAATGAAATAAAATTCAAAAAAAATTCAAAAAGATAAAATGATAAGCTATAAAAGATAAATTCATTTCCTAATGTATAAATATATTAAATAACACAAAAATTATACAGAATTATATAGACTTACATATTATAATATATCACTACATATCCTGATTTTACATATTATATTTACATAGTTACAATGTACAATTTACAATACTCTAAGTAATTAATAGTACCTATAACAAGTTTACAGTGAATAATGTTAACCATATTGAGGGATTCTATGGATTTTGATGATGCAGTTATTATATACGATGAAAAAAGTGGAAAAAAATACTCTGAATATCTTAAAAAAAGTTTGGAAAAAGGATTCCAAAGATTGTGCACATCATATGATATTTCAAAATTAAATGAAATTGAAATAAAAAAAGAATTTATTAATAGCTGTTATGTGATAGCCTTATTAACTGATGACTATACAAATACGTCGGATGAATATAAAACGAATACTATCAATGCCATAGGCAATGGTAACAATTTAAAATTTAATAAATTAATAAGACTGTGCAAAAAATCTATAGAATTAGAAAAACACCTTATGGTGTACGTATTAGATGATTTAAATCTTGAAATATTTTCAGATTTGGAAAATGATGAAAATAAGATTGATAAAAATAAATTCGTATATACGGGATTTAAGGACTCCTATGAGCTAACAGACAGTGTAAATTATACAATAACTGGAATTAAGGAAAATATGGAAATATCAATTAATAGATTATGTGATTCAAAATTCAATCTTGCAAATTTATATGTATTTTTAAATTTTTTAGAAGATGCGTCAAAAGAATACGAATCAATTTTAGAATTATGTCCGGAATATGGTAATGCCAAAAATAACCAGGATTTAGTTAAAAAATACGAATTACGTAAAAAATATGAAAGTAAATATTGTGCTGAACATGCGGATAATGAAAATAAGGAAAATACTGAAAATAAGGAATATAATGAAGATAATAAAGATAATGTAATCGAACAAACCATAAAAACGAATAATGAAAAAATAACTTTAGAAGAAAACAAAGTTGAAACTAATGAAATTAAGGAAACTAAAGAATCAGGTAATCTTGATGATATGGTTCATTCGATAAAAGAAAAATTAAAAGAAGAGGAAGTTTTGCACAAATTTGAAACGGCAGAAGGCAAGTTAAAATTTGAAATTCCTCCATTATCTGAGTTAAACGAAGATATATCTCAAGAACATCCAAAGCAACAAATTATTGAGAAAAAAGATGTTGCCGAAGCTGAATTAAATAAAATTGAAAATAAAATTGAAACTGAAGCTAGAATTGAAGCTAGAATTGAATCAACTGAATCTAAAGTGGAATTGGAAAAATCTAATGAGTTAATATCTCCAAAAGTAGAAAGTTGTGAGTTATCAGGTAGTGCTGTTAAAAAAGAAAATTGGCCTAAAGTAAAACCTGAAGTAAAAATTGAAATTCATGAACAAAAAATCGATATGAACGAAGGAATTCCTGAAAAAGAAATAATCAGAACTGAAAAAGCTTTAGATGACGAAAGTGACATTATAATAAACTCTTATGAAGATACAGAGCAAAGTGAAGAAGTAACTTCAAAAGAATTATGGCATAAAACAAAAATAACACCGTTACACTCTTTAAAACCTTTTGAAAGTATTGAGTCTTACAATCGTATGGAAGAATCAGAAGATATGAAACCTTCTGAGGTTGGCGCAATTAAAAAAGATGCAAAAGATACGGGAATACTTGACGGGATAAAGAAAGGTATCGATGATGAAAATATCCATGACAAATCTATGGTTGAACACTATATTGAAGGGCTAATGGAAGAAATATTCCCCAAAAAAGAAGATGAAGAGCACATTAAACCAAAAAAACAGCAACCTGAACTAATAAAATATATTGAGTATAATAAGAAAGAACAATTTAATAAAAAATGCTATGATGAAGATATTTCAGAAAATAATATTGTTAGCAAAAAGAATATAAAGGAGAAGGACCACATAACAAGTCAAAATCATTTAAATGATTCTGATAATTACCAATATAAAAAACAATATATAAAAAACGATTCAGATGATGAAAAAGAATATCAAAAGCTTTTAACAAAAGCAAATGAGTATTATTCGTCTGGAGACTATAAAAACGCTGAAAAAAATTATAGGAAGGCAATAACGATGCACTCAAATGTTGCGGAAGCACATAATAATTTAGGTTGCCTTTTGGACAATTTGGGCAACCTTGAAGAAGCAGAACACGAATACAGGCAGGCGTTAGAGGTGGACCCTCAATATATGAAAGCACATAATAATTTAGCTACAATCTTGGGTCATATGGGTAGATACGAAGAAGCAGAAGCCCAATACAATAAGGCTTTAGAATTAAACCCTGATTACTGGGAAGCTAGGTATAATCTAAGCATAATGTATGCTTCAAACAACGAATATGAACAAGCAATTAGCGAAATTAAAAAGCTTTCAAAATATTTTAGGAAAAACGGAGAAATTAAAGAAGCTTTACAATTAAAAAAATTTGTAAAATCTTTAAAAAAGATGGCACACCTTGAATCCGATGAAGTTAAAAAAGAAAATAAATAAAAAACGAATAAAAGACTAAATGACTAAATGACTAAAAGACTAAAAAAATAAATAACTACTAGAATAAAAAAAATAAGAATTAATTTAAAAATTTAAAATTAGTTCTTATTTTATAAATTCTAAAATTTGGTTGTATCTGTTTTCGATTCTTTCGATTAATTCTAAATCATAATCGTGCGTTTTTAAAATACATAAATTACTGTCAAACTTATCTTTTAAATTTAATTCATCTATTTTATCTAAATCATAATCTGGAACAATCACTAATTTTTGTAAATCATCCATTGTATTATTTCCCAAATTTATTAAACAACCTGCTCTGCAAATTTCATCAATCATTTCTAGATTAACTTTACAATTGTTTAAACCCAAGTCATCTAATATTTTTTGGATAAATGACGTATTCGTTATAATAATATTTTTTGAATTAAAATTATCGACCAATTTCTTGATTTCGTCATCAGCATGGATTTGTGTATTCAATTCACTTAGTTGATCAATACTCTCATCTATGTTTTGACAATTTCCTATTTTTAGTTGCTTTAAATTGTTTAATGTATTTATTAAACTGCCTATTGTGACGGCACTTACCTCTATAATTTTATCTGGATTTGCACCTGTGTTATTTGAAACTCTTTTTGTGTAACCTTTAGATATTATGATATAATCATAGTAATCTGAAACGTGTTTTAAGTCGCTATCTTTTTTATAAGGGTTTATTAACTCATAGTCGTCTTCATCTACCCCGATTAAATCCATAAGTTCTTGATACATCTTTGTAATTGCTAACATCTAAAATCTTCCTTTTAATTTTTATTATTTTATTATTTTATTATATTTTTATTATATTATTTTATTAGCACATATTTGATTTTATTTTTAAGTATAATTATTAAATAACCTTACTTAATTTGTCTACCGCATTAATAACGTCAGTTTCTTTAACGCCGATTGAAGCATTCATAACTACGTAATTATACTTGTAATCTTGCATATAACAGTTCCCAAAATGATCTGTGGTTCTTATACCCCTTGGACCGGTAACTCTAAGATTATATAGCTTTGCAGAAACGTCGATAGGGTCTTTTTGTGTAGATATACAGGAAGCTATGGGGCTATCGACATTTAATTTTTTATTTCCTGTTTTATTTGCCAAATCAATCAATAGTTCGTCTAACAAATTTTTGTTCTTAACTTGTTCTTTCATTAAATATGTATATTTGTCCATACCCATTGACAAAAGTGATACAAACGTGTTTACGATAGGTGTTGCGGAAGCCCTACCTGGATATGTCAAAGAAACTTCTTTTAAGAAATTTTTATCTTTTGAATATATAATTCCCCCACCGATTGGAGTCATTAAATTTTTATCTGTGGAACTTACAATAGCATCAACTCGGTACTTTAAGGCTTTTTTAAGCTTATCAAGGTATTTGTGGTTTTGTATTGCATAAGCTCCATTTATAATATGAGGAATATCATTTTCTAGACAATACTTGGAAATTTCTTCCACGTTATCACTTCTACGGGGTGGGAAAAATGTTAACGTACTTAAAACTACTGGATTTTTACCATCTTTTAACTCTTTTTCAGTTGCCGAAATTATATCCTCGACAGGTATTTCCACGCAATCGTCTTTATCACTTAATTTGGTCTCCACAAACCTCATTCTCATTCCTACAAAAGAAGTAGACTTTATAGGGCTTTTATGGGACGCGTAAGGGTAAATTACCACATTTGCACCATCGTATTTGGAATACTGCTTTGTAGTAATTTTCGTATCTTTACCCACATCAACATTTTCAACTAAAAATCCACGCTGTAAGGCACTTAAACATAACGCAATGGACATTCCTGTTGACACAGGTGTTGCCAAGGCGTTAACATTTACATTTAAGTTTTTTAAAAAGCTTTCTAGTATTTTATTTGTTAATGCGTACATAGCACTTGCTCCTGGTGCCTTAGGCTGAGGATCTACGAGATTTCCACTTCTGCCAATGCCATGACAAAAATTAGATGATAATTTTTTATGTATTTCTGATGAAATTCGAGCCTCTCTTTCACCAACTCGTATAGCTTTTGGGTCTTTGTCAGTGTCCATGTTTGCCAAGAAATTTAAAAGTAACTCTATTTTTTCGTCACTTAAACCTTTTTTAGGCATTTTTCGCTGATTTAGTATATTTTCGATTTCTCCGAGATTATCGGATAAGATGTTTAAACCCCGTTCTTCCATATTTTTAGGTATAGTTCCTTTTATATTAATATCAAGCATTTTTTCACATTTTTGACATATCGTTATTTATTTTTATCTTATCGTATCTTATCATATCTTATTTTTCTACTCTAATTATCTCTAATTATCCCTAATTATTTTTTTACTTTTTATTTTATTTTATTTTATTTTACTATTCTTTATTTTTCGTATCTTATTTTACGAGTATTTATTAAATTATGATTATATAAAAATAGCTATTTAATTATTCTAAATTTAAAAATATGAACCAAAATTAACATAAATATGTAAAAATGAAAAAGTGAAATAAATTATATTTTGATAATGATTAATCGATGGTACTTTCATCTAGTAATCGATTAATACCTTCAATTACTGCTTCGACAGAGGCGTGAACCACGTCTTCACTGGTGGATTTTGCAGTCACTATCTTTTTATTATTCTCCAATTTGACGGTTACGTCAGCAACAGCGTCACTACCGCCCGTAGCTGCATTTATGGTATATTCGATAAGTTTTGCTTTTACAGTCTCGCCAACTACGGATTCAAGAGCTTTTAAAGAGGCGTCAACTGGTCCAATCCCCATTTGTGAGGATTTATACCGCTTACCTGCAATATTAACTGCTACACTTGCCGTAGGTATTACATTTATACCCGTTACAACTGCCAATTGCTCTAAATTTACTACACGTTTTGATTTAAGCACCTTAGATGTAACATCCTTTATAATTGCCCTTAAATCAGCATCTAGAACTAATTTTCCCTTATCCCCTAGTGCCTTTATTTTAACAACTATTTCTTCAAACTGTTCATTCGATAGGTTTTCACCCACAATTAAACCCATTTCTTCGAGTTTTAATTTTATAGAGTGTGTACCTGCGTGTTTTCCTAAAACCAATCTTCTTTTATTCCCGACCTTTTTCGGGTCAATTGGTTCATAAGTAAGTGCATTTTCAATTACACCGTGCGTATGTATCCCACTTTCATGTGCAAAGGCGTTTCTTCCTACTAATGGTTTATTTGGGGCTATTGATATGTTAGAATAATGGGAAACTAATTTTGAGATATCGTACAACAGTTCAGTTTTTATATTGGTATTTATGCCCATTTTTCCGTCTTCGTTATTGTATAAGAACTTTAAACTTGAAACAAGCTCTGCAAGATCTGTATTACCTGCTCTTTCACCTATTCCATTAATAGTACAGTGTACTTGTGATACTCCTTGTTCAAAAGCTGTCAATGAGTTAGCTACTGCTAAACCGAAGTCATTATGGCAATGTACGGATAAATTTGGCACTTTTAAATTATTATTTAGATTATTATTTAGATTATTATTTAAATTACTAGTTAAGTTTTTTATCAAATTTTCCATTTTTTTAGGGGTTAAAATACCCACGGTGTCTGGAATATCAATATAATCTGTTTTTGATAAAATTGCTTCGGTATATACTTCAGTTAAATAATCAAGCTCTGTCCGTGTAGCATCTTCTGCCGAAAACTCCACATTTAATCCGTGTTCCTTTGCATAAGTTATGGAATCGGAAACGATTTCCAATATTTGCTCTTTTGATTTTTTTAATTTGTATTCTCGATGTAATTGTGACGTTGCAATAAATAAATGAATATTATCTAAATCGCAATCTATAATGGCGTCAATATCCCCTTTTTGACATCTTGAAAGCCCACAAATTTTTGCATTTAAATTTAATTGCTTTATTTTCTTAACCGCTTCAAATTCGCCGTTTGAAGATATCGGAAATCCTGCTTCTATTACATCTACGCCTAATTCATCTAATTTACTAGCAATTTCTAATTTGGCATTTGTTGGGAAAGATACTTCCGGAGTTTGCTCTCCATCCCTTAGTGTAGTGTCAAAAATTTCCAAATTTCTTATGTTTTTATTTCTATTATTCTTTTTTAATCTGTTGTTGTTCATACATCTCACGAGATATCGTAATTAATCCATTTAATTATTATCTTAATTATTATCTTAATTATTATCTTAATTATTAATTTAGTTATTAACGTAATTATAACTTAAATTACAGTAAATCATTACTTTTTTATTTATGTTATATATTTGTTTATATATGTACCATTATGATAATACCAAATACCTTGTTCGATATAGTAATATACTTATAACAATTATAATTATATTCATTATTTATGAATAAATTTTAAATATAGGTATTTAGTTAAATATATACAATTAAATAGTAATTTAAAACTAAATAGTTACCAGTAATTGATACATCGATAAATCAATATAAAACTTAAATTTATAAAGTAAACTAAATAATTATATGTTCAGAAATTGTTATTTTGGCGTAATTATTTTATTTGTTGTGATAATATGATGAGAGGAAAGGATGCAACACTACACGCGATATTAAATACCATAATTGAAGATGAACCCGAAACTCAGGACGAAATTGCTGAAAAATTAGATGTCAGTAGACGATACGTTGCAAAACTTTTAAAACCCCTTATTGACGATAAGGTGGTAAAACACCCGTACGTATTAAATATTGATAAATTACAAGATTATGGAAAATATATCGAAGAAGAAAAGTTTTTTGGACAAATTATTAACTCATTGCACGAAATGGGTAATTGCGTAATGGAACATAACGCTAAAATAATAAATGCACTTAATACTAACGATATAGAAGAAGCCAAGTCAATTATAGTTATGGATTACATGTTAAATAGAATGGAAGATGAATTAAACCTAGTAATAAAGATGAAATACTCAAAATACTTAACAAATGAACAAATTTTACTTATAACGTCCATAGCTTCAAATATTGAACGATGCGGTGACTATTTATCTAACATTGCTGAAGAAATAGTTGATGGACTAGTTATTAGTGAAAATATTAAGCCAGATATCCACGAATTGCAAAAAACCATGACAAATATGTTTCCTATTGCCATGCAAATGGTGATTGACAGGGAAGTAAACATGGATATTTACGAGCAAGAAAAGAAATTACATAGAATTATCGACAAACTATTGGATAAAATAAGCAACCAAACTCCAGAAATTAGTAATATACTAAAATATATTGAATTTGGAATGTTTTTAAAAGACGTAGAAAGATTTGGCGATAGAAGTATTAAAATTTATGAATTAAGCAGGGAATTACATTATAATATCCCATCTAGTACCAAAATTCCGGAAAACGTTAGAAATGGATAAAAATTATTATTAGTATTATTATTAGTATTATTTTTATTTCTTAGTTCTTATTTTTTTATTTTATTTTTTATTTTATTTTAATGATATATGTTATAATTTGCAAAGTATTTTTCCATTATAATTTATGGCTTTTAAAGATTCTAATGGTGTTTCGTTAGATAATGGCTGTATAACAAGCTCACAGTTATTTAATTTTGCAATGTTATAGATATCATTCTGTAAATCACGCGGTGGCCGTACAGAATAGATTAAATCATATTCCCCATATAAGCCATGATTTGGATTAAAAAGGTCATCTTTGAAAGCATCTAAACCCAAATAATTTGCATTATCTACTGCTTTTTGATTAAAATCCATTACTGTAATGTTATAATTATTTTTCTTTAATTTTAGCGCCATTTCAAAGTAAAAACCTACACCTAATTCCAAAATTTGTAAATCAGGATTTTCCAAAAGATAATTTTCCAAAAGATAATTATATAAAGGTTTTACAAGATTAAATTTTTCTTCTTTAAACTCTTTTACAATCATTTAATCACTTTAATTTTAAATTTTAAATTTTATTTTCTATTTTTTACTTTTTATTTCATATATGATATATTATATAGTTATATAATTTTTCTCGTACCGAGTAAATTAGTTTTAATTCTTTCTTTTACATCTTTAGAGATTCTAGCATCATCTACCGCATAAACTTCCATTTTAGGTATAATTACCCGTACCACGTTTACATCATCGACAGTGGACTTGTTTAAATTCAATACAACAATTTTATCGAATCCATTATCTTTTAACATTGTTTTTACAGTTTCAATATCTGTTTTTAAGTCATAGCTTGCACAATTCTTTATTTCTGCGATATCTATTTCTTCTTTATGAGTAAACCATCTTCTCTGAATTCTCTTCATTCTGTCATATTCTACTTTACGGATTAAGTCGGCTCTTACAGTATCTTCCCTAGCACCGTGAATCTGGGTTGCCCTACTTTGTGCTACTTCAGTTAACGCTCTTATAACTGCTATTTCAGGGTCTAAATGGCAACCTACCCCCATACATAAAAGCGCAGGGTCTTTAAGCACATCTTCATCACTTATACATGCGACGGTAGGTATACCTACTTCACTTGTTAAATCTTTAATGATGACGTTTATTTTTGCTTTTCTGAATTTTAATAACATTTCATGGATAAGGGGATTTTTTGCATTTTGTAAATTTACTTTTCTGTAAGTATTTCTAGATAATTCCGAAATACTCCATGCGTCACGTTCTACTACTTCAAGTATTCCATGAAAAACTGCTTCTTCATAAGAATTACCAGACGCTAAACCGTTTGTATTACTTCTAAACAACCATTTGCCAGTATTTGCCTCGTAAGGATGAAAAACACTGTTAGCAGGTACGTCGACGTATTCATCGTTTATTATATCGTAACCTTCGACCCATTCAACCGCCGAAAGATTTAAATTTGAATTATTTAAACTAAGGTTATCATCTAACTTGTTATTGTCGTTATTATTGGTATTATCAACATTATCCATATTATTCTCATTAATATTTGAATTATCCATATTATTGGTATTATTAGGATTATTGGTATTATTGTTCAATTCTTTATGGATTATCAACATATTTAAATTTGGTATTATTAATTCTTTTAATTCTAAGGGATTTTTTGGAGTATTGGTTGATTTTAAAGGTGTATATTCATCCTGTTCAGCACAGTATCGCTCTATTGCTTCCATTGACGAAGAAACTTTTGCTTGTGTTTCAGTTGCCCCTTTACCTGCGTATACGCTTATGGCGCCCTCTTTAGCTTCTGGACGTATTGAAGAATAAACCGGTATACCTATACGGTCTAAACCATCAATCCTGGCTGTTCTAGTCACGCCAATTCTTTTTAAGATCGGTTCTACCTTTTCCATTGTTTCTTCAGGAGTACAAAGTCTATATGCTGCCAAAGTGTAGTTTATTTTGGTATTTTTATTATTTTTATTATTTTTAGTATTTTTAGTATTTTTAGTATTTTCTGAATTGGTATCTTTTTGCAAATTATCCATAATATCACATATCGCTAATTTAAAATTTAAAATTTAAAATTTAGCTAGTTTTCAAATTCCTACCATTTAATTGGTATTATATTGATAAAAATTATTCTTTTAAGTTTAATTTTATTAAAACGGTATTTTTGTCCAAATTTTTAAAAAACAATGTCTTTTGACTATTTGTAGAACCAGTAACTATTTCTACGTCTGTTTTTAAATTCAATTCTGATTTTATAAACTTGATAATGGCCTTATTTGCTTTACCTTCGATAGGTTGTTGTTTTATACGTATTTCCAACCTTTTACGCCATTCGTTTATTTTACCGATTTCATTAGTTCGAGCATTTGTAGTAACATCGATATTTACATAAGTGCCGTTATTGGCTTCTTTTACTACTTCGTTTAATATATTGGATTTAGATTTAGTTTCTTTTGATAATTTATTCATCTTATCGCGTTTAATGGATTTTAATTTAAATTGTTAAATTTCTAATATTGAATATTGAATATTGAGTAATGATTTATAAAAATACGGTATAAATTATCGAATATCTTGTATAAATTATTAATTATTTAAAATCTTAAAATTCCGTAAAAAAAGTAAATTTAAATAATGATGAATGAATTAATAAATTAAATATTTTTATAATAGGTGATTTGGTACGATATCTTTTGCAATTAAATCTGCTAAAGATTCTCTTTCACGTATTAAGCTAATTTCTTTTTCGTTGGTTAAAACCATAGCTGGTTTTCCTCTTGAATTGTAGTTGTTTGCCATACTTATACCGTAAGCCCCTACATCAAGTACTGCAACGTAATCGCCAACTTTTATTGTTGGAACGGTCCTGTCTTTTCCGAAAACGTCTGAACTTTCGCACAAACCGCCTGCAATATTTAAAACTTCCTCGGTTCCATCTCTGATTGTACAAGGTGTTATTTCGTGGTATGCCTCGTAGATTGCAGGTCTCATCATGTCATTCATACCTGCATCAATCATTATCCAGTTAGCAACTTTTGTTTCTTTTCGGTGGATTGTTTTTCCAACTAAAACACCCGCAGTTCCTACGATACTTCTACCTGGCTCTACGATTAAGTTTGGGAGTGCTATTTTGTCACTGTAACTTACGATTGTGTCGATTACAGCTTTTGCGAGGTCAGCTTGAACTGGAATTTCCGTATTTTTATCGTATGGAATACCTAAACCGCCACCGATGTTAAGGTCTCTTACTTCTATGCCTTCTTCTTTTAAAGTAACGATGAATTCCATTAATTTGTGTGCTTCTTCAACGAATGGGTCAATTTGAGTTAATTGTGAACCGATATGACAATGGATTCCTACAACTTTTACGTTTTCCATTTCTTCAGCCATTTTTATGGCTTTTAAAGCTGTTCCATCTTCGATATCTAATCCAAATTTATTTTTCTTTAAACCAGTTGAAATTTTAGGGTGGGTTTTAGGGTCAACGTTTGGATTTACTCTAAACGCTACGTTTGCTATTTTTCCCATTTCCTTTGCAGTTTCGTTTATAAGGATTAAGTCGCTTATACCATCTACGTTAAAAGCTCTAATATCAGCTTCTACGCCCATTTTTATTTCTTCAACTAATTTACAGTTTCCGTTAAATACTATTTTATTTGAAGGCACTTTGGATAATTTTGCAATATAGAGCTCTCCACCGCTTACTACGTCAGCTCCACAGCCTATTTTGTTTAAAAGTGTTGTTATTGCAAGATTTGTATTTGCTTTATATGCGAATGAGAATATTACTTCTTTTCCTGTTTCTTTGGTGTACCTATTGAATGATTGAGTGTATTTATCAAAATTACTTCTTATTTGAGTTTCACTCATTATGTACAAAGGAGTACCATACTTCTTTGCTATTTCTTCGATTTTATAGCCATCGATGTGTAATATGCCATCTTTTTTGGATATCATGTCATTTCCGAGAAAAATGTTTTCTTGTGAATTTTTTACCACGGTCTCACCATAAGTAGTTTTTAAAACATTTGCCTAGCAAGTATTTAAAGTTTTTGCAGTTTTATTTCCTGGTTTCGTATGGAGTCGGTTTATGCCGTATTTGTGATTTGATAGGATAAAGTATATAACATATGATAAACTAATTATATAATCTGTAATAAAAATTGAAAAATTAAATCGAAAAATTAAATTTATTGAAAGGAAATAAAAATATCAATTTGTTTAAATTATCTAAAATACTAAAAATTGTACTAATAGGTAACTAACAATACTAAATAGGCTGAAAATATGGTTTCTCAAGATAAAATATTAACTGAATTCTATAAAAACGACGGTATTCTGTCTACAAATGATTTAAAAGAATTAGTAGGCGTTTCGAAACATGAAACACTTAGAAATGTTTCAAAATCCATGAACACATTAATATCTAAAAAAATTGTTGGAAAAGTCCGAGGTCCAAAAAATACTTCAATATACTTTTTAATAGCCCCTTACGAGTTTATCATGGATGAATACGAAAAAAGTAAATTATTAGAAGATTTCTGTATGAATATCGTTCGAAAAGTTGCTTTGGAATATGATAATTGTAAAACTTTTGAAAAAAATGGAACCATCATTTTAAAATACGGTAATTCATATCAAATAAGAAATTATTTAAAAATTCTAAAATTGATTATGGATTACTTTAACAAGCCTATTAACTACATACTTCACGATAATTACCTATTAGTTACCAAAAATTTACACGTTGAAATTGATGTTTTTAACGTGGAATCATTAATTTCTGAAATGGATAAAACACTTGAAAAAAATAAAAAAGGATTAAATTTGCTCAATACCGAAGTAAAATACACATTTAATCGTAAAAAATCATATGAAGAATAATTTAAGTTCAAAATTAAAAAATAATGATAAAAAAATAATGATAAAATAATAAAATTAAAAAATTAAAAAATAACTATTTTATATTCAATTTATGATTTAAAGTATCCAAGAGACCTACACAACCGGTAATCATTACATCGCCACCCGAATAAGCATATTCTCCGTAATCTTTGAAAATACGCCTATTAGGTCCTGCAATATAAGTTTTAGCTAGGTTTATTGGTGCTAATGGACAAGCTCCATGACCCATGTCGTCAAAGACTTCTTCATTTGTTAACGTACAACTTTTAAGTTTTTCATTATAATCCAATAACTTTTCTTTGGTCAATAAATTAGTATGGTGCTCATACAATCCGTAAATAAGATTATTTTTAATAGAAACACCTAAAGTGTGACCATTTCCGATGTCTAATCCGATATATTCGTCTATTTTTTGCTCGTTTGCATAATTCATAATCCCGCATACGGATGCTATTTTACTATCCATTACAAAACCTTTGTAATTTTCGTTTTTTAATGAGTTTAGAATAACGTTAAATCTAGTAAAATAACCGGTTTTTTTCTCAAAATAAAAATCATAGGGATTTCTTGTTTCACTTAGTTTTTCCTTAAAGTATTTAAACCGTGTTACCCTATCGCTTTGTCCTTTTACAAAACCATGGTCTTGACAAGCTACACATACATGATCAGGTTCGAAATCGGTATTTATTGTATTAAATATGTTTTTATACATATAAAAATCTAAATCCTTTAAAATTACGTTTGGGTTTTCTATTTTATCCTTAATGATAATCCCTTTTGCCCTAACTTGGTCTAAATCATCCCTTATAGTTTGTGCACAATCTTCAGATATCTCTACAGTATAGCCTTGTTTAATTTTCTTTAAAATATAATAGCTTACGGCTCCACCACCCATTATTTCGCCGTCTATTCTTAAATTTTCCTTCATTTTGGAAATAGTACTACCCAATATTTGAGTAGGGGATGGCAATATTAATTTTACGGCATTTTCTATGTTCTTTTCATTATTATAATAGATTAAATCTTGGGTGCCGTTTCCAATGTCAATGCAAAAAATATCCATAATATCACATTATCGAGTTACTTGAAGTTACTTTTAAAATTTATTAAAAATGTTTTCTTATGAGAAATTATGTTAAATATGTTTTTTACCATATAAATAATATTATGTTTTGTAATCAACGTTAGTTACAAAAGCTAAAAAATAGTAAGTAGAATAAGTTATATTTAGTATTATTTTATTATTAATTTATTATTAATTTATTATTAATTTATTATCTTAATTTATTAGGCAAATAATTGATTAAACTTAATGGCATGCTTAAATGACGTCTTGCAGATGGTGGTACTTCATAAAATCCTTCCCTTAAATTCCTAACAATTTGTATCTTAGGGATTTCATCATATTTTAAACGTTTCCCACATTTGTTACATTTATAACCGCTAGATATACCTTTAGATTTTAATGTACCGCCACACTCACACTTTTTAACCTTTTCGTATATGTTATTGAGCTTTACAACGTTTATTTTTTCAATATTTAACTGATAAGGTTCTTCCCTTATTGTACCATAAACAGTTATTAAATCGCCGATTGCCAATTCCCTTATTATATGCCTAAATTTTTTGGTTGGCTCATAAGCCATACAGTTTATACTACCCGTGTTATCAGATAATTCAATTAAAACGTGTCCGCCACTTATTTCCTTAAATTCCTGAGTAACGCAACCTGATAAAATTGCACCGGTGTTTTCCTTAGCATCTGCAATATTCATTAGTCTTAAATGCTGGTCAGTACCTTGATTAGTCCTGAATATCATATATTTATCGATATTCTCACATTCTATGATATCTTTGGCTTTTAAAACTATTTCTTTTGAAATTCCACGTACACCATATAAAACTGGGCATTTCGTATTCGGAGCTATGATATTTTTATTATTGTCTACATTATTAAAAGTGTATGGATATGTTAGCTTATCCATTTCTACTACTGAACTATCTAGTACATAACGTTCAGTACCCCATTTATCCTTTTCTCGGTATGCTAAAAGTTCATATGTGTACGTTTGATTTTCTGCGAAATATGAGGATATTGAACCCAAAGAACCGATAATACCGAGTCCTTTTTTATATTTCACGTATTCAGCACCAACCTTTTTTATAATTGCTTCTGCTTCATCCAAGGTTACAATTTCAGTAAGTACTCTATTGTAATAATTTTTTAAAATTGCCTTTTTCTGCCTTGTTAATTTTGAATTTATTAATACAATTCCAGGATTTGTGGTTGAACAGTGAAAATCAGTGTATTTCTCAACAAGACTAGTAACTAGCGTTTTTACTTCCAAATATTCCGATTTAGACAATTTGTAACTTTCCTCATTTATTTCAGGATATAACTGTGATTTAATAGATCTAATAAGTTTAGGAGATTTAATAATCGTTTTTTCCGAAGTTTCCTCTTTTTGAGATTCAGTTTTAGATTCGTTGTCCGCTTCCTTTTTGCCAATGATTTTAAGGCAAACTCCCCCATTTCCGCGGGTTTTGTATTTTACCATGGGGTTCATTCTTATTAAACGAGGTTCTTCAAGTATATAACCCAATTTAAGTAGCTCTTCTACAATTAAAGTACCCACATATGTTGTACAGTACTTCTCCCTACTGTCCGTATCATCAATTCCGATATACATCAAATCACCAAGTAAAATAGAGTTTTAAAGGTTTAAAGTTTAAGTTTTAAGTTTTAAGTTTTAAGTTTTAAAATTCAAGGTTTAAAATTTAGATTTTATTTTAATAAGTATATTTTATCAATTTGTTTTAATGACCTATACTATACCATATTATGTTATCAAATATTATAATATATTGTTTACTATAATTTTGAATTTGGATTAAAATTAGTAACTTTTAAAATATTAGGCATTGTATTTAAAATCATTTTCTTAATTTATTTTATTATTTTTACTATTTTTTACTATTTTTATATATAATATATGCTAGTTATTGTGATAATGATAATATTAAATTCATATTATATATAGCTATATTATCTAATTATAGTACCGTTTAATCTTAAAAAAAAGTTAAAAAAATTAAAAAAAAGTAGGGTTATTTCTTCTTTTTTACGACTTCAATCTCTTGTTTTGTAAATACGATTGTATCGTTTTCCACATCTCTATCGATTATGGAATTTGCTCCAATCCAGGAATTACTACCTACTTTTACCCCCGGCATAAATGAGACCTGGATACCAGTTTTTACATTGTCACCCATTATAGTCCCCATTTTGCGCGTACTTATTGTCGGAACTCCCTTTATATTGACTTTAGGGGGTTTGTCATCAAACCTCAAATTTGCGGTAATGGTATTACATCCAAAGTTACAATTTTTGCCGACAATACTATCGCCTACGTAGGATAAATGAGGGATTTTGCTACCTTCCATAATTAGTGAGTTTTTAATTTCAGAAGAGTTTCCTGCATGCGTATTTTCCATGAGTACGGTGTAAGGTCTAATATGAGCCAAAGGTCCAATATCAGCACCTTTTTTTATTATTGTAGGCCCTTCAATAACAGTATTTGGTCTAATCACTGCCCCCTCTTCAATCACCACATTTCCAACAATTACAACGTTTTGTTGTATTTCCCCCTTAATATCTGATTTTATATGTGCTAAAAGCTCTTTATTAGCCTTTAATACATCCCAAGGTCTACCAATATCGTCCCAGTAACCTTTTATAGTTATTGCCTTGATTTGCTGTTTTTTGATTAATTCATCTATAGCATCAGGCAATTCAATTTCATTCCTAGAGGATGGTTTCAAATTTTTTAAAATATCGAAAACATCTTTTTTAAATCTATAAATACCTGCATTAACCAAATTTGAATTTAAAGAAGGTAATTCTTCTCTAGAAGGCTTTTCAACTATTTTTAAAATGTTATTTTTAGAATCAGTTACTATAACTCCAAAGTTTTCAGGATTGGAAACCTCCAAAGCTCCGATATAATTTTTAGAATTATCCATATCATTTTCCAAATTTTTATTCAAAAAGCCATCGAGGTTATCCTCAAATACAATATCCCCATTTATAACAAGAAAATCATTTAAATTTTCATAAGTTCCATTTTTGTCCAAATATTCTTTCAACATTAAAACTGCGTGACCAGTCCCTAACTGTTCAGTCTGTTCGATAAAATTTATGGCATAATCATTATAGTTATTATTTTGATTAAAATATTCAATTATTGCTTCTTTTTGATAACCGACGAGTATGTATATATTATCTACGAAATCCTTTACTTTGTCGACCAAATGTGCAACTATCGGTTTTCCTGCTATGGGTATCATAGGCTTAGGCGTATTATCCGTTAAAGGTCTTAAACGTGTCCCCTTACCTGCGCATAATATTAAAGCGTCTAAATTATTGGATATATTTTTTTCTTGATTTTCTTGTTTTGACATAATTTCCCTTATTCCTGTTATAGTTTTAGTCTTAATTTTTATTATAGCGTATATATCTTACTAAATCGTACTAAATCGTACTAAATAATTTAACATTACATATACCTATTATTTGAATTTTTATCTTTATTATATTTTTTATATCTATTTTATACCTATTTTATACCTATTTTATAGTTATTATAGCCCATTAGTAGGAGAATTAATCAATTCAAAATCTGATTTATTAAGTAATACAGTTTCCCCGCAAGAATCACAGTTTACAGCAACATAATCTGTCGTTTCTTCCATTATATTAGTTAAGTCCAGTTTTAATCCGCACTTACATACAAAACCTATTAATCTTGCAGGATTTCCCACAACTAATCCATAATCTGGCACATCTTTTGTTACAACACTTCCAGAACCGACCATTGCATATTTACCAATGGTATTGTTGCATATTATTGTTGCGTTTGCCCCAACACTGGCTCCTTCCTTTACAAGTGTTTTTTCTATTTTCCAATCGGTATTGAATGCCCTAGGATATAAATCATTTGTAAAAACCATGTGCGGACCTAAAAAAACGTTATCTTCGATTTCTACGCCTTGGTATATACTTATACCATTTTGAATTTTTACCCCGTTGCCAATTTTTACATTTACATCGATATAGCATCCTTTTCCAACATTACAGTTGTCACCTATTTCACTATCTTTCCTAACGTGACAAAAGTGCCATATATTTGTAGCATTACCTATTTTTGCGCCTTGTTCCACGATTGCTGTTTCATGAATCATATTCTCCCCATCCGTAAACTGATATTTTGCAATTTAATTTATTACTTTTTAATTTTTAAGTTTAATAAATAAAGTCAAATCCATAATTATTGAATAGAAAACCATTATAAAATTATTTATATAATCTTTTATATTATAAATACTAAATAAATATTCTAATTACAAATATAATTAATTTATTAATTTTGATTGGTGGATAAATTGGTAATGATAACAGGTGGTGCAGGATTTATTGGTAGCCATATTGTCGAGGAAATACTTAAAAATTGCCCCGAATGTGATGTATCAATTTTAGATAACTTAAGCTCTGGAAATATAAATAATTTAAAAGATTTGGAAAAATTAAGCGATAATAACACAAACAATTCAAAGGTAAATTTCATAAAAAATAGTATATTGGATGAAAATTTAGATAAAATATTTTCTGAAAAAGAATATAGTACTGTTTTTCACACTGCTGCCCAAATTAGTGTGGGTAATTCACTTAAAAATCCATTAAACGACGCAAATATAAATATTATGGGTATTTTAAACCTATTAGAAGCAATGCGAAAAAATGATATTACTAAAATAGTATTTTCATCATCCTGTGCAATTTATGGAAATCCACAATATTTACCAATAGACGAAAATCACCCCTTAAAAGCACTATCGCCATACGGACTAAGCAAAATAACTGGGGAAAATTATATTAAACTTTATAGCGAACTTTATGGGATTGATTACACGATATTACGATATGCTAATGTATATGGGGAAAGACAAGACCCTTATGGTGAAGCTGGCGTAATTAGTATATTTATAAATAATATATTAAACAGGCAAATCTCCAAGATTTACGGTAATGGAGAACAGACCCGAGACTTTATAAACGTTAAAGACGTTGCAAAAGCAAACTTAATGGCAACTAACTGGAAAAATCAGATTCTTAACGTAGGTACTGGCACTAAAACCACCATCAATGAATTATATACGATTATTTCCGATATTTTGGAATTTAAGGATTCTCCAGAATATTGTTCTGAACGAGACGGGGATATAATAGATAGTTACGTTAACATTGATAAAATTAAAAAGTTAGGTTGGAAACCGACCATTGATTTAAAAGAAGGTCTTAAAAATACCGTGGAAAGTTTTAAAAAATAGAAATGAGTTTATTTTTATTATTTATTATCTTTTATTATTTATTATCTTTTATTAGCTATTTTAATCATATTTAATACCATAATATTTTTCAATATATTTCATATGTTTATTCAAAAATCCATTTTGTAAATCGTTTTCTAAGAAAGTTCTAAACTCTTCTGAATTATAATACCAGTATGTAGCATCATAATATGTATCCATCTTTATTAATGGCTTTTCGAATTTATTATTGGCTAAATTAATCATTTTATTTTTAAAAGCTTCATAGTATTCACCAAATTTGCAAATTTGTGCAGGCTTGTAGCAATTAACACCCCAACCAGACTTATTTATCTTTGCGTATTTTGGAAATCTGTTTATCAAGTATTTTTTATACATGTGATGTTGTGTCTTTAAACTATCGTCAACTTTAATAGCGGTTTCAAACATCCCATATGCAAAGAACGGGTGTATGAACTCAGCAAAGCTTCTTGTAGCCAAACATCCATTTAAAACATGCCTATGAACTCTTGTTAAGAATTGAAAATGAATATATACGTCCAAATAATTTTCATAAGATATTTCATCCATGATGTTATTTATTTCATTTTCAACGATTTTTCTCAAATTTACTTCTTTAAAATCATTATATTTTTCTTTTAAGACTTTTTCTTTATAGATGCCCAAATTTTTCAAGATTAAATTAATACAGTCCTCTTTTGTTTTTATTTCAGGTATTAAATCTTTTAAATCTATTACTTGGCCACATATACTTATAAAATCAAAATTGCGCCTTGTATAAAATGTTCCGCCCAGTACTGCATCCCCTGCATAACCATTGTATAGGTATTGAACGTTATTTTTTACTGCCCAATCTTTAAAATCCAACAAATAATCACATTCAAAATTTTCAAATCCTTCGGTAATATTATAATACTCTTCAGCATTTCTTATAATATTGTCTTCAGTTAATTCATTAATCGTTAAATTATTGGTATTATTTGACAAATTTGCTATTTTGATTGCCAATTTTGTTTCAGCACTATTTTCATGACCCATATTTAATAAAAATGGTTTTATATTTAATTTTTCCATTTGTGCTAATATGTATCTTGAATCTAAACCGCCAGAAATCATAAGTCCTGTTTTTTTTGAATAATTATTCAGTAAAGTTTTTTGGGAGTTATCGAATATATTAAATAATTCAGTGAATTTTTCCTCATTCATTGACTCTTTTTTATATTTTTTCGTATAATCATAGGTATAATATCTTGAAAAGGATATATTGTTAGTTTTTAAGTCGATTGTTATTTTCCTACCTTGCTTTAGATACTTTATCTCTTTAAAAAACGTATAATCTCCAATAAAATAACCACAAGATGCAGATAAATATTTTCCGACATTATCTTCTGTTAAAGGCTTTTTAAGGGCTCTTAAACGTTCCAAAATTGGCTTCATCTTTGTTGCAATTATAAAGATATCCTCATCTTGATAGTAAAACATTGGCAACATTGCAAATATATCATTGTAGATATTTATAGAATTTTGATTTTTATCAATATTAACTATATTAAAAGCCCCATACTCAATATTTTCTGTATCTTCGGGGTTGAAACGTTTTTCCAAAGGCAATATCTCGCCATTTAAGATTGAAAGTTGAGTCGAGTTGTTATCATTATTGGTATTATTGGTATTATTGGTACCGTCACTATTAACTATAGAATCAGTTTTCCAATCAAAATCATAGAAAAATATAGAATAATCTTCCGTAATTTCTTCAAAAGAATTATGTGGAACGTAAAATTTAAAATTAGGAGCGTATTTTTTAAATTCATCCGTTCTTAATTTGTTTATGTTTATTTTTGAGTTTGTATTTTTATAATATTCAAGATATAATTCTGGCATAAAATCACCAAATTCACCAAATTGCTAAATTATTTAGGACTTATTTCTAAGATTAAAACATTTCTCATGTGTGGGAAATTATCTACAATATTTCTGAAAATTTTTCCTTTAAACGTTAATTTGTCAGTGCTTGCTCCTGAGTTAGTATATGTAATTTTTTTAACACCATAGCCCGAAAACTCACATAATTTTGTAAGTGTCTTTGCAGATGTCCAAAAACAGTGGTCTGGGTGAACACTTTCATCTGTTCTAAAATGATTTTTTAACTCCAAAATTGACCAAGCATTTGGCGCAGTTATTATTATTCTCGTATTTGGATTACAAAATTGAGTTAAGTTTTCAAGAGCCTGTCCAGGTTTAGATAAATGTTCTATTACATCAGGAAATATGATTATATCAAATTTCTGATTATTAATATGTTCATCATATTCATTTTCTACGATATCGCCATAATAAACATTATTTACGCCATTTTCATTTAATATACGTATGGCATCCCTACTGATATCCAAACCAATTACGTCTGCAACTTTATTCAATTTTTGATGAAGCAAAGTACCTTTTTTAACTCTTTCTTCATGATAAGGATAATCACTTGCTCCGATGTGTAATACTTTTTTACCCTTACACGCATTTATCAAATAATCGTGTTTATATTTCAATATTGAATCATTTGCCATAAATTCACCGATGAACTGTAATACATTGTAATGTAGTATAACATATTGTAAAATATGTAAAATATGTAATATAAAAATAATACAAGATACCCATTATTTTTATCCATTAAAATTAAAAAGATTATTTAATTTCTAATATTTTTAATTTTAAATAACTATCAAAAATTATAATCTATTTAGTATTAATACGGATAGTTATTAGTACTTAGTATTTTAATTTATTATTAAATTCTACATTGTAGAAGTGCATAATAAGGTCTTTCTTTATTCTTTGCCATCATACAATTTTTACAAAGTTCAATACCTTTGATATCTTTAGAAACCAAATTTCTAAAGTTTTTATATTTTTTATTTTCCCATATGTCCTGTAGTGTATTATCATTACAATTTCCAAGTTTTATTTTGCCATCAAAATCTAAACAACAAGGTACTACATCGCCATTTCTTAAAATAGTCATATAATTATAAACATCAATACAACCATTTACATTATTGTTAGCTTCTTCAGATGACCAATTATGTAATTTTTGGATATTTATTCCATTTACTGAACCCCAACTATCCATGAATTCATTTAGCTGTTTTTCAGATATTTCTTCAGGGTTATAAATAGTATTTAATTTAATAATCATTTTTGAATTTCGATTATTTCTTTCAGACACTGTTTTAATTATCTTTTCTTTAATGTTTTCATATTTAAACGGAGTCCTGTAAAATTCATAATGTTCTTTAGAGAATCCGTCGAAAGAAATTTGTAATTCATCTAATTTTGAATTTAATAACTTATTGATATTTTTATCAGAAAGTGCAAAACCATTTGTAATTATTGTAATATATATTTCTTCATCTAATTCCTTGATATAGTCAATTCTTTCAGCGATTTTTGGGTCGAGTAGTGTTTCTCCAAAATTAGTTAAGTGTACTGCTTTAACGCCCCAACTTACAAGTTCTTTTACAATTTTTTTAAATAATTCATCGTCAATTAATCCTTTTTCACGAGTCATTGTAGGATGTGGACAATATTTACATTGCGAATTACAATAATTTACAGTTTCAATCTTTATAAATAATGGTTTTTTGGGTCTTTTATTATGCAATAAGGGTAATAATACATTATATGCACATTTTCCCAGTGTCAAATCTACCTTTCGATTGTATATTTTTCGGATTAAATTTCCCATAGTCACAGTATCACTCAATAAATTATAAAAATTAACAATTGAATTAAAATATAATAATATTCATTGTTTTGTAGTTAAAATATATAAATAATAATTATTAAAATATTATTAAAATATTATAAAATATTATTTTTTATCAGTAGTCCAATCATGATTCTTTTTAAGACCTATGAATGTAGCTACTCGTCTTAAAAAGCTACGATTAACTAGGAAAAATGGAGAAGGCGCCTCACATTTAGCTGTTGGTATGTAGGTATCACATTCTTTGCATTGATTGTTATCAGTTAGCTTACCATTCAATATATTCTTACGGACTTGAATATACTCCTTAGAATTCCAAATTTCGCCAAGATTCGTTTTGTTTAAGTAACCCATTGGCGTGTCATCGTCGTTATTACATAAATAAACTCCAGTATCAGAATTTATAATTACATGTTGCCATGGCTGCAAACAGTAGTTATTCTCATGCGAGATTTTGTGATTTTTCAAATTTGAATCGTATTTTGAAATATCGACCCTACCTGCCCAGGTATTTAATACGCCGAAAAGGTACTCCACATTTTCATATTTATCAAAATAACTTTTGAATTTTTGAATTTCGCCCTGCAATTGAGGCATATTTATTGTTCGTATTACAATTTTTGTTTTTTTATCCCTATTTTCCAGGAAATGATTGATATTTTTCAAAACTACGTCTAAATTACCATTTATACATAATTTTTCATATCTTTTAGGCTCCAAACTATAAAGACTCAATATTATCTGTGTTGGAGGGTATTTTTTAAAGATTTCAGCCATTTTTTCATCCAATAATGAGCCATTTGTGGTAATATTCCAATCAATTCCTTTTTCACTAAGATATTTAACGAATTTTTCAAATTCGGGATGTAATAATGATTCCCCATGACTTGCAAGACCTAAATTATCTATTAAATGACCATATTTATCCACAATATCTTTGAAATCCTCAAAAGACATATAGGTTTTCTCACGGGTAACTTTTCTCCGTATCGTTTCATTTTCTGAATTCATAGGACAGAATTTACATCGATAATTGCATTCATTTGTAAGCTCCACTATTGCCACTTTTGGCATGTACGGAAGTTTTGAAACCCTAAAGTTAAAACAGAATAAAGAAAGCATTGTTTTTAATTTTGACTTTAATTTAGACATTTAATACACCAACGATATATTCAATATATGATTTTAAATATGTATTTTTTTTATTAATTTAGATAACAAGTTAAATTATTAATTTAGTATATTCTTTTAAAATTTTTTCACAAATTATTTCCCATGAAAAACTATTTGCATATTTTGAAATCTCGTTGTAATCGATTAATTCCTTATTCAGGTATGTATCATTTATTAAATTGAATAATTCGTTCTCGTCTTTAGGATTTTTCAAAATTCTACCGTATTTTTCATCATAAAGGATATTTGGAATTCCGCCAACGTTTGAACCAATCATGTATTTATTACAACCTAAAATTTCAAACATTACTGTAGGATTTCCCTCATTTAAACTAGGTAAAACGAACAAATCACAACAATTCATCCAATTAGGTATTTCATCGTGGGGTATTTTACCCAAAAGTTGGATATTATCACTTAAATCATATTCTTTAATTAAATTAATTAAATATTCTTTTAAATGACCTTCTCCAATAATATAACATTTAAAATTCTTCGTCTGGTTCTCGTTAAAAAGTTTCAAGGACTTTATAAGAGTTTCTTGATTTTTTATCTCTATTAAATTACCCACTGTTAAAATTATATACTCATCTTTTGGAATTTTCAATTTATCTTTCAATTCATCGACATGCGATTTTTCAAAATTTTTAAATAAATTATTATATCCATTGGGGATAAGTTCTGCATCATATCCTAATTTATTTATACATTTTACGTTCTTTTCAGATACAGTGATTATTTTATCAGTATTTTTTAAAATACCTTTGATTTTGGTATTCCAGTACTCATCTTTAAACGGCAAATCATAGACATCAAACCCATGACCTGTGATAACTAAAGGTTTTCCATACTTTTCCTTTAATTTAACACCCGTATAGCCCGAACCCCAAATAAAATGCGAATGAATTAAATCAAATTCGATATTTTGACTTTTTAATAATTTATCAATCGCTTTAAATTGATTATCGCCCATTTCGTTTCTAAATTTAGATACTGGAAGATGTAAATATTTAGGATAGTAAACTTCAACATTTTTATCTTTGTAATTTTTCAAATCCGGTTTTATATCTAATTTTTTAGTAATAAAACTCAAAAATTTTGCATTTTTTAAGGTAGATACCGCCGGAACATAAGGAATTGGAGAAACAACGTAAATTTTATTGAAATTTTTTGCTAATTCATCCACTTGCCCCTTAACAAAGCTATCGCCAATGATTAAATTTTCACCATCCGGATAAAATCGAGTAATTACAAGTAAATTTTTATCTTTAAAATTTTTCAAAATTTCCCCCTCATAACTATAATTCATCTATAAAATCTGTAGGGTAATTAATAAGTACAGCCTTATTAGCCCCATAATAAACAAAAAGGCTACCTGCAGCACATGCGGAAGCCCCTGCTTGTAGTGCTTTCTTGAAATCTTCAGTGCTACTTGCCCCACCTAGTGCTATCAATGGTATAGTCAATATATTTGATAATTCATTGATTAAACTTATATTATACCCTTTATAGGTACCTTCCAAATCCACAGAATTAATAAGTAATTCACCAGCACCTAAATTTTCAAGGTTTTTCACATAATCTACGATTTTTTCATTTATAGAATTATTTTTGGAACCGTCATATACTTTTAATTTGCTAAATAAGTTTTTTTTCACATCCACTGATGCTACAATACTTTGAGAACCATATGATTGAGATAATTCTGTTAATAAATTTGGTTTTTCAAACAAAATACTGTTTAAGGAAATCTTTTCAAAACCTAATTCAAAAATTTTACTTGCTTCTTCAAAAGACTTGATTCCGCCGCCATAACAAAGAGGCATGAAACTTTGAGATGCAATTTTATCTAGTAAGCTGTAATTTATTGACGTGTGTTTTTTACTACATCCTATGTCTAAAAATATTAATTCATCGACCTCTTTATCATTAAATATCTTTACTGCATTTATGGGGTCGCCTATGTAGTTCGGATTCTTGAATTTTACAGTTTTAACGAGCCTGTTATTTTCCATTAACAAGGTAGGTATTATACGAGGTCTTAAATTGTTCATATTATCACAAATTTTATTATTTTGTACATATACATAATTGTACTATTATACTGAGGTAGGATTATAAGTTTATAAAATTCTCCATTAACTTCATACCAAATTTATGACTCTTTTCAGGGTGAAATTGAGTTGCGTAAATGTTATCTTTATTTACCGAAGATGTAAAATCAATCCCATAACTTGTAGTTGTTAAGATATCTTCCTCATTTATACAATTGACATAATATGAATGTACGAAGTAAAATCTTGGATTTTCATACATGTCTTTATATAAAGGTGTCTCTTTCTCTATTTTTACGTAATTCCAACCCATGTGTGGTACTTTTAACTTTTTATCGATTTTATTATTATTATTATCGTTATATTTATCTTTAAAAGTACTTGAAAAAGACAATGTTTCTGCATCTATCCAACCTAAACCTTCTTTTTGTCCTTCGTCACTTCTTTTCGTTATTAACTGCATTCCTAAACAGATACCTAAAGTAAATACTTTTTCATCGAGTACTTTTTCATTGAGTATATTTATCAAATCCATTTTTTCCAAATTATTCATTCCTTCGTCAAAAGCACCTACTCCTGGCAGTATAAGCTTTTTTGCATTTTTTATATCTTCTTTGCTCGATGAAATCGTAGGATTTCCGCCCATTTTCTTTATAATATTAGCTACAGATTTTAAATTTCCCAACCCGTAATTTACTATTGTAATATCCTTTTCTGAGTCATTAAATTGGCCAGTATCCATCATGATTTCACTTTATTTTTTACGATATCTACGATAAGTTACTATATTCAAATGATTGAATATAATATCAATTCCGTTAATTGCATTTATAGATTATTTGATAAAATTAAAACTATTAACTTATTTAACAAAACTATTATAAAAAATATACTAAAGTAAATTTTGTTGTTCAATGATAAAAATAAGAAGTAAGATTTAAAAGAAATATTAAATATGCCATATTTATGATATTGATATGTATTATAAATTAATAATGAATAATTTTTTTGTATAATTCTCTTAATGTACGATATATTGTATGAGTATTATATGAAGGATAATCAAAATAAGTTTTGACAGGTAAATTCATATAATCTTCGAATTCTTCTTCGGTAATCTCAAATTTATCACAAGTGTATTTTATTAAATACTTCAATTCTTTTTCAGTCATTAATGGCTCTGAAAGTTCAAGTAATGCCTCTTCTCGAGTCATTTGTTTACTGCAAATTAAACTTGAAAGATGCATTTTCCGTTTGTCAAACCCAAATCTTTCCGGCAATATATAGTTTTGAATAAAGTAGGTATATGTACTTTCACCATGTTTTTTAGAATATCGCTTATAATTTAATTCTTTTTCTAATGTTAACAATACATTCTCTTTATTATAATCTACATAATCTAGTATTCTAACTCGCCTTATATTTTTAATAAAATTCCATTTTATAAGTTTAAGTGGTGTTATGTGAGGGAATGTTTTGAATTTTTGAGTTCCAAACTTTTTTTGAATTAATTTTATATACCTCCAATCATAATGTCCATTACTCCATGAAGGCACTGCAATTTGCTCTGTTTCCACATTACTACCATTTAATATATATTTAACCCCGAATTTATCTGCCATTTGGTACAATAGTGCATTGATAGCATGATCCGTAGGAATTTCCAAATCGGGAACGCCTGCTTTTAAAAAAGACTTCTGAATATCCTTGAACTCATTCCAATCCATTACATAAGTATATAATTCTATATCCAATATTTTTAAAGTATTTTCTATATTTTGTACACTTAATTCAGAATTCCAGCCATTATCTAAATGTACTGCCAAAGGTCTTAAACCCAATTTTTTTACAAGATATGCCACGTATGTACTATCTACCCCACCACTAACTCCGATTATACAGTCGTATTTTTTGCCTTTTCCGTCCCTTTTTATGGCATTAACAACATTGTCTAGTGCTTTCTGCTTTTCGTCTTTTGATAATCCTACAGGCGGTTCACTTAATACTTTTAAAGCCCTGGTACAATGATTACAATACCCATTTTCATCAAAAACTATGTCGGGGTCACTCGTATCCATAATACACCGATTACAAATTTTGTACTCTTTTGTCATTACTATCAAACCTCAGATTTAGAAATCGTCATTCTATTGTTCCCGTGTTTTAAAACTAGCGTATAAGTTCTTTAAAGCATTTTTTTGAAAATCCCAATAATTAATTACATATTTTTCAGAAATTTCATTTTTAACATTATTTTTAAATTTATTACTAGTATTATTACTAGTATTAATAGTATTATTAGTATTATTACTAGTATTATTATTTTTAAATTCATCGTTGATTAAATATTCAAATATCTTTAAATAATCTTTTTCATTATCAATATCAATAGAAACACCCATATTATTTGACAAAGTGTAATCTTCAAACAAAGTATTTTTATTAACTACTACAGGAATCCCCATATATTGCGACTCCAGGACTTTTAGAGGCATTGCTCTACGTATATTCTCACGCATAGGGTAGCAAGCGTAAATAATATCGCATATTTTATAATAATTAGGTATTACATTATAATCAATTTGTCCCGTAAACTCTACATCAATTCCATATTTTTCAGCATATTTTTTAATTTCATCTATTTTGTGACCCTTGCCTACAATTAAAAATTTAAATTTATCAGAATAATTATACTCCAAAGTCATCTTAAAAAGTTTTTTAAAATTATCAACAGTTCTAAGACCGCCTATAAAACCAATTGTAAATTTATCTGATTTTTTTAAAGATATTTTTTCATAACTTGAGAAAGATTTGATGTCAGGAGAATTCCATATGATTGTAAATTTATCATCATCAATACCTTTGTTAGTGTAAAATTCCTTTAAACCATCGTGTTTAAATCCAATATTTTCTGAAACGGTTATTACATTATCTGCATATGATACATAGGCTAAATCCATTTTTATTATTATTTTTTTTAGAATATCCTTTTTTAAGGACGTAGTTTTACCTTCAGTCTCTAAAAATGTAAAATACAAATCATGAATGTCGTAAACCCATTTTATGCGTTTATTTTTCTCTTTACTTTTTTTGCCTTGTTTCTTTAAAATATATCCTAAAAAAGCAGTATCAAAGTCATGTGTGTGTATCGCATCAAAATCCATTTTTTTCAATATTTTGTAAGCTTTCTTGTAAAATAACGGTAAATTTTTTATAAAATCTTTCATGCCACCGTAAGATGCCTTAACGGGAATCCTAATAATCTCAATACCTTCGGGCGTGATTTCAGAAGGATTTTTGCAGTCCCTGTCCCATGCAACAATTGTTATTTTATGCCCTGCTTCATTTAGGGCTTTCGCCTCTTTTATTATCCTTGGGTCATTAGTTACAGGATTTGTTGCGGTCATTACTATTTTCATAATTTCATCCCTTATTAATTCAAACAATCATGAATAATCTAGTATTGATATTTATTTTATAATACTTTATTACTTTAAAATATTAATAAGTATTGTTTTAAATTTAAAGGCATATTAAAAAGGAATATTAAAGGAAATAATAGAGGAATATTAAAAATAAAATAAAAATAATAAAATAAAAAATCAGTATTTATTTAAATAAAGATACGATATAAATAATACAAACAAATTGTATATTTGATAGTATATGGATAGTATAATCAATTAATTTTGTAGAAGATTTTTAAATTTATAACTAGATTTATAATTAAAATTATTTATTGGAATTGATAATAATGAATAAAGAACTTTTAATGAATGTATTGTCTAAAAATGGGATAAAAAGCCTTCGACCACCTCAGGAAAAAGTATTAAACGAAGGAATACTTGAAAAAGACAAAAATTTTATAATTAGCATCCCCACTGCTTCCGGAAAAACACTTATTGGGGAAATGGCATTTATAAATCACGTATTACAACCTTTAAAGTCACAAAATGATCGTGGCAATAATAATAATAATAATAATAATAAAAATGAAGATGATAACGCTGATTTAGGATTTATGCCTAGTGGAAAGAAAGCTTTATTTATTGTACCTCTTAAAGCACTTGCTACGGAAAAATTTGATGAATTTAGGGAAAAATATAACAAATTTGGTTTAAAAATTGGCATATCAATTGGAGATTATGATAGTAAAGAAAATTTGTCAAGATACGATATTATAATTATGACATCTGAAAAACTTGACAGTCTTATGAGAAAAAAGAATACAACTTGGTTAAACGACGTTTCAGTGGTCATAATTGATGAAATACATTTATTAGGAGATAAAGAAAGAGGAGGTACATTAGAAATAGTTTTGACAAAATTAAAAATGTTGCCAATTCAAATAATAGGATTATCGGCTACCATTGGTAATTCTGAGGAACTTGCAACATGGTTAACTGCAAAACTTGTGGTTGATACATGGCGACCTGTGGAACTTAAAAAAGGACTTTATCATCCTAATGAAAATAAGGTGGATTACTATAAAATCGAGGATTACAAAGTAATTGAAGATAAAAAAGGTAAAAACAAAGAATGTAAGAATTTAAAAAATTATGGAAGTTCCAAAAGTGAAATATCAAATCTTATATTGGACTGTATAAAAAATAGTGGCTCTTGTTTGGTATTTTGTAGCTCAAAACGTAATGCAGTTTCAGAAGCTAAAAAGAATGATCTTACAAAATATTTAACAAATGATGAGCAAGAAGAATTAAACATTATTAGCTCTGAAATTTTAAATGTTCTTGAAAAACCATCTAAAACTTGCGAACAGCTTTCAGAATGTGTTAAAAAAGGAGTTGCTTTTCACCATGCAGGTTTGGCAATGAAACAACGTAAGTTGGTTGAAGACGCGTTTAGAAAAAGGCTTATAAAAGTTATTTGCTGTACCCCAACACTTTCGGCGGGTTTGAATTTACCTTGCAGGCGTGCAATAATTAGAGATACCAAGCGTTTTGATGGAACGGGATTCTCAAATATTCCCAATATGGAAATACAGCAATGTATAGGACGGGCAGGGCGTCCTGGACTTGACCCATACGGTGAAGGTATTATAGTAGTTAAAAAGTCTTCGGAAGTTGGAGATAACCTTTATATGTTGCGTGGAAAGCCTGAAGAGATATATTCTAACATATCCAATAAAAAAACACTTCGTATATTCATACTTGGAAGCATATTCTCCGGGGAAATTGTTTCATTTGAAGAATTAAAGCAATTCATGAAAAATACGTTTTATGCAGTTCAATACGGAGATTATGAAAAAATTGTAGAAGATATTAAAGATGAAGTAATATTTTTAATGGAAAATGGTTTTATCAAATATAATTTTGACTTTGACAATAATTCAAAAACAAATTTAGGAATAAATTTAAAGACAGACTCTGAAATTGAAAAAGAAGAAGAAATTTTAAACTACATTGCATCGTCTAAAAAAGAATTAAAACCAAATGCGTATAGTATAAATAATATATCCTTTGATGAAAATGGAAATTTAATATTGGGCAATTCTAAAGGTACTAAAACTACTAAAGGTAGTAAAAGTAATAAAAACGTTAAACGTAATACTAAACATAATTACGAAGAATATGAACTTATAGAAGATAAAAGTACCACCTTTAAGTCTACAAAATTGGGCAATGTTACCGCACAACAATATATCGACCCATTGAGTGCTAAAAATATTTCCGAAGGTATTATATCAATTTATAAAGGCAAAATTGACATTGCCAATGCTAAAAATATTTCCGATGTTGAAAAGAGAATTTTATATTTTATTTGTAAATCTACGGAATTGAGACCTTTATTAAGGGTAAATAAGTACGAATATGAAGATTTAGTTGAAGAAATGGTGGCTTTTGAATTTTACGAATACGAAGACTATGACAATATCTGTGCATACAAAACCTCAAAAATGATTATGGATTGGATAAACGAAGCGTCTGAAACAGACATTTTTGAGAAATATAAGGTAGAAGCAGGTATTTTAAACTATAAAATTGAGCAGATTAAATGGATTTCTCACGCTACAACCGAGATATATCGAGCTTTAGAAATGTCTGGAGCTTTTGAAGAAATTGTCTGCAATAACGAGGGTAATGGTAAAAGTGCCAATAAAATGATTCTTAAAAAAATAATTTCAGATTTACAGTTGCGTATTGAATATGGCGCTAAATCTGATCTGGTAGAATTGCTTGGTGTTAAAAATCTAGGTAGGGTAAGAGCTAGAAAACTTTTCAACGCTGATATAAAAACTATAGCAGATATTACGACTAACAGGGAATTTGTAATTAAAACTATTGGTAAAATAGGCTACAAAGTATTTGATGAGTTAAAAATCCCGTATGATGACATGATTTTAGAGGATAAAGATATGAAAATATTGGGCGAAGGTAAAAAACCTAAAAAAATTCAAAAAACACTGGATAATTTCTTCTAATCTTTTATTTTATTTCTTTTTTAATTATTTTTAATTATTTTTTATTTCATTCATCTATTTTATGTCTTTTATTTTTGCATATTTGTTAATTTTATTTAGGTTATTTTAAATAGCATGTTTAATATATTAGAAATTATCAAATTATAGATTATATTGATTAAAATCCATAAATATCATAAATTATAAAGGATCAAACACATTACAAATTTATAAAATAATTTAAGGGATATTTTGAGTTACAAACAAAAAGCAGTTAGGGGAATTGGTTGGAATTTTATGCTATTAATTTTAGCAGGTCCTATTGGCTATGGGGTGAGGATGCTATATGCAAACTATTTGCCCAAAACAGAAGTAGGTTTATTTTATGCCATATTAGATTTACTTAGTATTTTAGCTGTTTTTAGAGGTTTAGGGGTAGATGTAGCACTTACAAGATATATACCAAAATTTAAAGCAGAAGGGGATTATAAGTCCATTAAATCATCTGTAAATTTCTCATTTATATTTCAAATCAGTTTTACAGTGGTGCTAGTTGCAATACTTCTAGCTTTAAGTCCCTACATTGTCAATAACTATCTTAACAGTACTGGACAATATACTGGTAATTTGTTGATTGCTTCCGATGCTTTTATGATAATGGTGGTAGTATACTTCATATTTGAAGGTATACTCGGAGTAATATATAATGTATTAAGAGGCCTCCAAAATCAAAAGTATTTAGCCACAATTACACCATTTAAGATAAGTTTTATATTTGGTATATCATTACTGTTGATTTTATTGGGAATAAATAACGCATTTGTGCCGGTGTTGGCTTATTCGGTTGTTCCAGTTCTTGCGGTAATCTTGTACGGGATTATATTATTCAAAAAAGTTTATCCTGATTATTTCAAAATAAAATCTAAAATATCTAAAGATTTGATTAAAAAAATATTTAAGCAAGGGATACCTGCAGCCCTAACTAATTCTACATCTGTATTGATGAGTTATATTGATGGAGTATTTTTAACGATATTCGCAGGATTAATTGCAGTTGCAGAATACCGTAATGTTGCAACACCCACTATTACGTTACTTAATGTAGGCGTTGGTGCTATATCCATAGTTTTATTACCTTTAGTATCTGAATTATGGACACTTGGCAAAGTAAAGGAGTTAAATTACGGTATTACAAATATCTTCAAATATTTGATGGCATTGACTTTGCCGTTAATTATCTGTCTAAGTTATTATATGCCAGAATTTATAAATGTATTCTTTAACTCTAGTTATCTACCGGTAACCAATGCAGTTAGAATATTGATGATTAGCGCAGTATTCTCCTCATTAAATGTTATAAGTTCCGATATATTGGTAGGAGTAGGAAAACCACAGATAGCAACCAAATTTTTATATTTTGGAGCCATGGTAAATGTAATATTAAATATGTTGTTAATACCACAGTTTGGAAGCTTAGGGGCTGCTACAACTACATTGATTAGCTATTTTGCAATCCAAATGCTTATGGGCAGGTATATTAAAAAGAATATGAATTTGCAAATTAAATATAAAGAAACATTTAAATTATTAATAATTGGACTTTTGAGCTTAATACCCGTAGTAATTCTATCAAATTTCGCAATGAGTGATTTATACAGGTTAATAATTGGTTCTATAAGTTATTCTGCATTATACATATTACTAGTATTTGGATTAAAAATAATTGATATTGATGAAATTATATCCCTTATCAAAAAATAAATAGAATAGTTTATTAAAAATGTTTATTAAAATTAATATAAATTATTAATTGACACTGCATAAAATACATATTATATAAATCAATAAATTATGTCAAATAAAAATACATAAAATAGAATAATTAAATTATATTGATTAAAGGACTTAAAGGTGATAATGTGTTAAAAGTTGGCGTTATTGGCGTTGGAATGATGGGTTATAACCATGTTAGAATTTATAAAGAATTAGAAAAAAGTAAAGAAAAAGATATAAAACTAGTAGGCGTTTCAGATACTAATGAGGAAAGAGTTAATGAAATAGCAAAAGAATTCGATACAAAGGCTTTCACAGATTACAAGGAACTTATAAACGAAGGCGTTGACCTTGTTAGTATTGTTGTGCCTACCTTCTTGCATAAAAAAATTGCAAGTGAATTTATAGAGGCTGGTGTTAACGTACTTGTAGAAAAACCTATTGCAGATAGCATCGAAAATGCAAAGGAACTTATAGCGCTTGCTAAGAAAAATAACGTTAAATTAGCGGTCGGACATGTTGAAAGGTTTAATCCTGCAATATTGGAGCTTAAAAAACATATTGAGAAGGGAGTTTTAGGGGATATCGTTACGATGACTGCCAAGAGAGTTGGACCTATGACTTCACGTATCACTGACGTGGGAGTTATTCTTGACCTTTCCGTACATGATATTGATGCTATGCACTTTTTATGTGGTTCAAAAGTAAAAGACGTTTATGCAAAAGCTAAAAACGTAAAACACCCATCTGATGCTGAGGATTATGCGCTTATTATTGCAAGTTTTGAAAATGATATTGATGGAATTATTGAGACGAACAGGCTTACTCCACACAAAACTAGAAGTTTAAACATTATTGGAACTCAAGGCATAGCTTATTTGGATTACATAGACCAATCTCTCACAATATATGACGACGAATGGGTTAAAAAAGCTAAAATAGAACATTCAGAACCACTTAAAAACGAACTATTAAATGTCATTGAAAGTGTTGAAAATGGCGTAGAACCGTTAGTATGTGGAGAAGATGGACTTCACGCGTTAGAAGTTGCCCTTAAAGCTTTAAAAAGTTCAAAATAATAAAAAAGATGCAATAAACCAATATTAGCAAAATAGAATGGCAATAATATTGTTGCAATAATAGATATTATTTAAAAAAAGGTAATACAATGAGTATGTTAAATTTATCAAAAGAAGACTTTAAAAATAAATTTAAAAACGGTGAAATAACTGTAGCAGTTTATGGTCAAGGTAAAATGGGTTTACCTCTCGCAAATGTCTTTGCAGAAGCTGGTGTTAATGTAATAGGCGTCGATATTTGCGAAGAAGTTGTTGAAAACTTAAACAAAGGTATAAATCACATTACTGAAGAACCATTTTTAAGTGATTTGGTAGCTAAAAACGTTAAAAATGGGACATATTCTGCCACAACTGATGGAAAACTTGCAGCTGAAAAAGCTGACATTATGATCATACTTGTTCCGACCCTTACGGATGAAAAAGGCAATATTAAACTTGGACCGGTTTATAATGTTGCTGAAATAATAAGTAGCGGGTTAAAAGAAGGTAACATTGTTATTACAGAAGCTACAATGCCTCCTTCCACAACAGAAAGTCTTATACCAATTTTAGAAAAGAGTGGTTTAAAATTAGCAAACGGTGATTTTGGGCTTGCACATGCTCCTGAAAGGACTATGACCGGTACTGCACTTAGGGATATTAAAGGTCAATACCCTAAAATTATAGGTGCCAATGGTTCCGCGACTCTTGAAATATTATGTGGAATGTATGAAACTATAAATAGCGCGGGTATTGTGCCAATTAGTAGTATTAAAGGAGCTGAAGCAGTTAAAGTATTTGAAGGAGTTTATAGGGACGTTAATATTGGATTAGCTAATGAATTAGCACTTTGGTGTGAAGAACACAATGTTGAAGCCCTTGAAGTGTTTGAATCAGCTAATACTCAACCTTATTGCCATATTCATACACCTGGTGCAGGTGTTGGAGGTCACTGTATTCCGGTTTATCCATGGTTTGTAATCAACTCATCAGAAGAACTTAATCCACGTATTACAAAAACAGCGAGAGAATTAAACGATTATATGGCCCACCACATGGTTGAATTAACCATTAAAGGTCTTAATAGCTTTGAAAAATCACTTAAAAATGCCAAAATTCTCGTATTGGGGCTTACCTTTAGAGGGGGCGTTAAGGAATTTATGAAAAGTGCAGCTATCCCGATAATTTCAGAACTCAATGGTTGGGATGCAGATGTTTATACGTTTGACCCATTATGTGATGAAACAGACGCAGAAAGATTTGGTGCAAAATGGGCCGAATTAGAAGCTCACAAATGGGATGCAGTTATTATAACATCTGACCATGCCGAATTTAAAAATATGGACTTGGATAATTTAAAAAAGAATATGGACATTCCTTTGATTGTTGATGGTAGAAATACAATTAAACCTACCATTGCACGTGAAAAAGGATTTAAATACTTGAGTGTAGGTAATTTTAAATTATAAATAAATTATAAAAAAACTTTTTTTCTTTTTCTTTTTCTTTTTCTTTATTATAGTTTATTTTTTTATAGTCTATTTTTCTAATTCTTTGCTATTAATTATCATTCCTTTATATATGAAAAATAATATATTGTTTGATGCAATAATAATTGAAAATGATTTAAACTTATTTTAATTATTGCAATATCATTTAATTTTAATAAACATACATATTACAAAAATTTACGCAAAGTGTTTAATTTACGGTAAACGCAACAAATAAAAACGTACCAAGGTGTAGTATGAGTATAGAGTTATCTACATTTATTGACCCATTTATCGACTTCGGACTTTATTTGGTGCATAAATATGGTATTTGGGCAATATTTGTATTAGGATTTACAGAATCAATATTTCAACCATTTCCTACTGAAATATTTATGATTCCAGGTCTTACAATTGGTTTAAACTGGTTTTGGGTACTTATAGCTTCTACTGTTGGGAGTACTCTTGGTGCCATTGTCACATACTACCTTGCATCAAAATATGGGGAAAGATGGTATCACAAATTTTTTAAAAGCGATAAGTACTATGAAAAAACCAATCGTTTTTTAGAAAAATGGGGCCCCATGGGCATTATCGTTGTAGGAATTACACCGATACCTTTTGAACTAATTTGTTGGTCAGCTAGTGCTTTTAAAATGCCATTTAAAACTTACATTATTGCCGTTATAATCAGTAGGGTTTTAAAACATGGTGCTATAGTTGCACCTTTTGGATTATACGCATTTTTAAAATCGTACGGTCTTTGGCCTTTTTAAAATAACCTAGAAATTGTTATTTTTACCATATTTATTAGTTTTATTATTTCTTTTTTATTTTTATAGAATCATATAAAAAAATTGAATACCTTATCTTTAAATATTTTAAAAAACTATATAATTGTAAATTAAATTAGGTGGTAGTGAATATGTGTTTGGCAATACCTTCAAAAGTTATTGAGATTTTTGAAGAAGATGGGGAAAAATACGCAGTTGCAGAATACAAAGGCGTTAAACAAAAAGCTAAATTGGCTTTACTCGAAGATGTAAGCGTTGGGGACTATGTATTGATACATACTGGTTATGCCTTAGAAAAATTAAGTGAAGAAGATGCTAAAATAACCCTTGATACATGGGAAGAATTATTTGATGCTTTAGATGAAATGGAAGGCAAAAACGAGAATGTTAACGTTCCAGAAGATTTAAAGGGAATTATGAGAAAGGAATAACTTAAAATAATTAATAAATAATTAATAAATAATTAATAATTTAATATATCCATATTATCAATAAATTACTATTTTAAATTTTATTTAAGTATACACTTAACTAATTGATTAATTGATTAAAATTTTACGAGGAATAATTTGGTTAAAATAAAAATAGACTATAATTTCTGTAATGGTTTAGATTGTGCGGAATGCGTTAATACGTGCCCTATGGAAATATTTGATATATCGGAAGATAAAATAGTAATAGTTAATCAAGAAACTTGCGTATGGTGCAAAGTTTGTACAGATGTTTGCCCTAACGACTGTATTGCGTTAGACTTTGAATCAGATTAAAAAATAAAATATTAATAATGAAATATTAATAAAGAAATATTAAAATAAAATAAGATATTGTAATTTATTTTAAAGATTTATTTTAAAATCTTGTAACATTTGGATTTTTTAGAACTCTTTCTACATTCCAAAGTTCGTTTAAAATTTTAGATGTTAAGCATGTTTTTATTATTGGCACTTTAAAACCTATTGCTAAATGAGCAAAAGACGTATTTTCCGAATCTATCATTGGGGTAATGCCTGCATTTGTCATGTAATTTATCAAATATTTCATTTCTGTTAATGAACCTGTTGTATACGGGTTTATTTTTGAAATATCGGCTTCTTCATCCATGCTTTCAGTACATAACAAACCATCGAAATCTACGACTTCATTGGTTTCTAAATAATCTAAACCTTCTATCCTTTGGTCATAACTGGTTATTTTTGCACCCATTAAAATATCCAAGTCTTCTTCTTCTGCAATATTTGATATTATTTCAGAAAAGTCGTCTATATTATCAAAAATAGACTTACAGACGAATTCACCATCCATGTTTCTAGATTGATATTTAGGATAGATATTTCCAATGATGAATTCATAAATATGTATCATTTCCCCTATTGACTCCGCCATAGGAAATACGATTAATTGATTACCTTTTTTATCTGAAGCGATTGGACAACTTACTACAGGCAAATCAGATGATAAAATACCGCCTATGTGTTTAAACATTGGTATATTAATACTGTTTGATGCAGCCCTAGCAACACTAACTGACGCACTCATTGTAATCATGGGATTGTCAACATTTGTGTCACAAATTATTGCGTCAATGAAATCCTGATCGTATGCTGGATACCCTACGATTTCAGGAGCTATTACATTTTCAATGTCTGAAATTACATATTCTGGATTATCCACATCTATAACATCGTATCCTATTCCTTTTTCGGTTATTGTGGATATTTTAACCTGAATTTTGGAATTTTTGAATACTTTCTTTGCAGTTACTCTTTTTATAGCTGTTTCATATTCCAAATAAATCCCCTGTTTTGATTTTTAAATTATTATGATATCAATATTGATAATAACTTTATTGATAATAAATTAATAGATTGGTAAAATTAGACGAAATAAAGCATGGTTATTAGTTGGTAAATTAATATTTGTAAAGTAATAACTAAGAAAATTAATAGAAATTTGAGAAAATTATATGATATATGTGATTATGTAAATAATTGATAATATTGATATTATTCATCTAATTTAATAACTTTAGGTTTTTTGATTGTTAAGGGTACAACATCGTTGGTTACCTCTTCAATTGCTAAATCTAAAGAAGAACTACTTTCTGAATCTACAGTAGTTGGTGCTCCACCAGAAATTTGCAAGGCTCTTGAACCTATTAATCTCGCTTTTTCAAATTTTGTATAGCTCAAAAAATCACCCGCACGTAATTGTGAGTAATAGTAAATTATTTATTTATATTCCATAACATCGTCAAATAAATCTTTTTCGTTTTGTAATCTGTGAGATGCAAACATTCTTCTACAACAGTATTTTGTGATTTGCAAGTCATCTAAAATATCATCTGGTTTTTCCCCATTACTAAGTCTTTCGTGGTATTCTTCGTATACTTCAGAAACGACAGTTCCACAAGAAAAGCATCTAACCGGAAACATCATGTTATCACCTTTTGCCGGTAATTATTAAGTGTTTAAAGTGTATTGATTCTCATTAATATTTATTAAGCTATTATTTATTAATATCTATTTTAGGATACATATTTATGATACATATGTTTTACATTATGTTTTATATTACCAAGTATTTAAAATTATAATTGTTAACATTACGTTAATAAAGTTAAATCTGATAAAAAACTTAAAAACTTAAAATCTAAAGCTTAAAACTTAGTAAACCATAATTTCTCAATATATTATTATTTTACTAATTGAAATGGACATTAATGACCCAATAAACTTAATAAGATTAATAATAGTAAAATCTAAAACTTAAAAATCAATAATTATTCAATATATGACTAATTCATAATTAATTTAATTCATAAAAGTAAAATCTAAAAGATAAATAGTAAATAATTTATCTGTATGATTTTTGTCTTTTAGCTCTTGGACCTTTTGAAGACTTACTTGGTTTGTGTGGTTCAGTTCTTCTTGCGTCACTAACTAACATTGTTCTGTCGTAAGCTAAGTACTTATCTTTTAATTCGAGGTTTCCTACGAATTCTACGATTGCTTTACCTAAAGCAGTTCTTGCTGCTTCTGCTTGACCAACAGCACCGCCACCTTTAACGTCGATGTCGATGTTAATGTTGTTTATTTCTTCACCAGCTAAGATAACAGGTTCCATTAACTTCATTTTTAAGTATTTGGATTCTGTTAATTCTATAGGCTTTTTGTTAATTCTAATTCTTCCGTTTCCTTCTTTAGCAGTAGCTCTTGCAACTGCAGTTCTTCTTTTTCCTACTGTATTGATAACTTTCACGCTAAATCACCTCAAATTAAAATTTAGCACCTAAGAAGCTACTTAATTCTCCCAAAGTTACGTACTTGTTGGTTTTTGGTATTGAACCTAAAATGATATCCGCTTCAACACCTGCAGGAGCTCCTACTTCAACTTTGATGTTTTTGAAAGCTGCTACTCCTCTTGGTTTTTTGTAAGGGAGCATGCCTCTGATAACTCTTCTTAATATGTCTTCTGGTCTTCTTGGGAATTTTGGACCCATTTTTTTAGGGTTGGAAATACTTTTTCTGTTTCTTAATTGCACGTATTTTTGGAAAACAAATTCTTTGCTACCAGTCATAATTGCTTTTTCAGCGTTGATAATGGTAACTTCTTCACCGCTTAATGCAACTTTAGCAACGTATGAAGCTAATCTTCCAACTACAGCGTTTTCAGCATTAATAACAACCATGCTTATCCACCTTTCGTGTTTATCGTTCGTATATTATTTATAATTGTAATTACGAGTATAATTAGTATGACTATTGTAAATAACTATTATTTAGCAATTAATAAGCTAATAAAAAACTTTTAAAATATTAAAATCCAAAACTTAGAATTTTAAAATTTTAGAAATCTCAATTATGCCATTATAACTACTTTTGAACCTTTAGGGTTTTGCTCTACGAGTTCTGGGATTGTTATACATTTTCCACCGGCAGCTTCAATAGCTAATTTAGCGGTGTTTGAAAAATTAAATGCAGCTACTGTAACATTTTGTTTTAATGAACCAGCACCTAAAACTTTTCCAGCTACTACGATTGTGTCATTTTCTGAAGCATATCTGTTTATTTTACTGATATTTACTTCTGCTCTTCTTCTTGATGGTTTTGCCATTCTTTTAGCAACGTCTTTCCAAATTGGTGCTTCATTTTTAAAAGCTGCTTCTTTTAAGAATTGTACCAATCCGTGTACTTCAGGGTTTGTTGCAAGTAACTTTCTCATGATTTTCACCATGTCATGTTTGATTATCTTATCGTTTTTCTAATATTAAATATTTATGAATAATCTAAGAATATTATAAATAATATTGTTTCGTGAAATTTTTGGAATTAATTACATCAAATATGCTAGATATTTGATATATTTAACTAATATATGTGTATCGTATTTAATTAAATTATTAATTAATTAATTAATTAAATACATGACTTTCTAATTCAATTAAGCAGGTTTCTGCCTTATTTTTAAGAATTTCTAATGCAGATCTTACTAAATCCTCAGCTTCCATATTTTTGTGTGATTCTATCTTAAACTCTACGAGGTTATCTTCGAGTTGTGTATATACCACGTTGCATGGTTGCCATTTTGAATGAATTTTACCGGTTCCTACCAATGCTTCACATTCAGCTTCTAATTTTTGACCTTCTGACAATTTAACCAAAGGTATGTTCTCAAAAGCAGGTTCCCCAACTTCTGATTTTAAATCTGATGAGTAAACTGTGCAAGGTCCTTCTTTAGATACTACAAATGTTATTAATTCATCAGAACTTACAGGTTTTCCTTTTATAGGTACCATACCTAACCTATGAGCTAAAACTTCATCGTACATTGATGATGTGTTTTCATAGAAAAAAACATTTTCTATAGCATAAGTTGGTAATTCTGATATCATTATTCTTCTTAATGCACTGGAAAAAGACAAAGGAGCTTCAACTTTCATAGTTATAATTTCCCCGGTTCTTTTTACCTCTTTTTGCATATCAGTTATCAAAAAAATCACCAAATCAATTTCATAAATATTTAATAACTACTTAATGGGTATTTATCATCTAATTATCTAATAAATTACCATAAATTCATTATAAACTTTAATTCTAAAATATAGGAATAATTAAAAGTAAAATTGATTAATTTATTCGTTATATTTTGAATAAATTTATAAATTAGATTAATTATCTGTTTTTCCTTTTAGGTGTTGTACCATCGTGTGGAATTGGTGTAGCATCTTCGATTCTACCGATTCTAATTCCTGCTCTTGATAAAGCTCTGATAGCTGCTTGAGCACCTGGTCCTGGGTTTTTGGATTTTTGTCCACCAGCACCTCTTACTTTAACGTGAACGTGGTCGATACCTTTATCTCTGATTAAATCAGCGATTTTGAATGCTGCTTGCATTGCTGCGTAAGGTGATGACTCATCTCTCTGGTTTCTTACAATCATACCACCAGATACCTTAGCAATTGTTTCTGAACCTGTTACATCTGTAACATGAAGTATTGTGTTGTTGTATGATGCGTATATGTGCACTACTCCCCATTTTTGACTCATTTAATCACCTTATTGTTTTTCGTCTGCAACGGCTTTTGTTCTTTCAGGATGATTTTCAGCAGCCAGTGGTGAAATACCAACGTATGAAATAGCATCATTTTCTTCAAGTGCAACTAAGTATGAAGGTGATGATACTTTTCTACCGTTAACTGCAATGTGACCGTGTACGATAAATTGTCTTGCTTGTTTTGGCGTTCTTGCTAAACCTTTTTTGTACACAATTGTCTGTAATCTTCTGTCTAAGATACTTTCAATGTTTAATGACAAGATGTGGTCTAATGTTGGCTCTTGTTCAACTAAGATACCGTATCTTTTCAAAACAGCGAATAACTGAACAGCTTCTTTAGCACCTTGTGCTGTTGTGTTGCTGATAAGTTTTCTTGCTTGTCTTCTGTAGTTTCTTAATTGTGTTTCCATTTTCCACAATTCTTTTTTATTTGTTAAACCATACTTTTGACTTAAATCTCTTTCCTTGTTTATTCTTTCGCCAATCCAAGGATGATTAGGTGTGTCGTATTTTTTACTTAACCTTCTTGGGTCTCCCATGTTTTCACCTTTTTGCATTTGCATTTGCTTTTATTCGCATTTAATTGCATTTGCGTTCTGCCATGCTTAGGTCATTAGATAAATAGGTCTATCGACTTTAATATCGATTATATGCTATGCTATTGAATAAAGCACTCGTTTTTGATAATTAAGTTACCGGATATGTCCTAATTACTTACAAAATACATATAATATATAATGCTAGTTATGAACATCAAAGTTACTTAATTATTTTCTTCTTTTAACACCCATTGAGCTACCTTTTCTGAATGAGCCTCTTGTTCTTTGGCCTCTACATGGTAATCTCAATTCGTGTCTGATACCCCTGTAACATCTGAGTTTCTTCATTGTTGTGATATCTTCTTGAACGGTCATTGTTAAATCTGTTTCGATAAGGTGTTTGTCTAACCCTGAGTACACATCTTTTTTTCTGTTAAACATCCAAGATGGTATACCGTGTTTTGCTGGGTCTTCCAATACTGACTCGATTTTAGCGACTTCTTCATCACCGATGTAACCTGCTTGAACTTTAGGGTCTAACTCGGTTAATCTAATGATAGCTCTTGCCATTGCTCTACCAATACCTTTTATTTCTTGAAGAGCGTATTCTAAAGGACTTTCCCCTTTTAAATCTGTTTTAGATATTCTAATTCTGTGTCTAAATTCTGTTTGAGTCACTCTTGCACCTCCAGAGATCTTCGTGTTTGATGACTGTAAAAAAAATAAAAAAGTGACGCAGAGAGGGGGATTTGAACCCCCGAGAGGCAAAGCCTCATACGGGTTCCAGCCGTACGCCTTTCCGGGCTAGACTATCTCTGCACATCAACGTTTTTAAGTTTTCATTCGCTGTAGTATATAAAAGCATTTTGATTGTTAAGCGATAATTAATAAACTTATTAAACGAATATGGTATTCTAACTATATAATTATAAATTCTATACTTATAAATTCTATTCATCTATTTATTAAGCAAATGCTTAATTTTTTACCAACCATATTAAATTAGGGTTTCTGACTTCAACCATATAATCCATATGACCAATATATTCGTGTATAATCACATATATTTGTATTTTGCACTTTTTAAAAGGCAAATACCCGTATATTCACTTTAATATTAAATTTACAGACTTAGGAACCTAATTCAACCAATTAATACCCAAATACATTGAAAACTACACTAAAAACTAAAATATAATTCCTAAATTTTCAAATACTGTCATTTAGATTATAATTTAGTACATATTAAGTAATTCATTGTAATTAAATATATATCTGTGTTTCAGTCCCGTAATACTTCATCAAATACTATGTTAACTTTATTTATATAGATTTCGATTTAAATCTACCAATAACGTTAGTTATCGTATAGATTACGTGTTTCTCATTTATTATAATAATATACTATAGAGATGTTATTTATAATATATAAAGCTTTTTAAAACGCGTATATCGGAATATATGAATTTTATAATTTAATTTTAATTTTAAATTAAAATATACATAATATAATAATATAATATAAAATAGTATATGTAGATATATGACAAATTATAGAAAGCTTTATATAGTAGAATAGCCTTCCTATACTTGTAAATAAAAGAAATAGAAAAACACGCAAGTGCCAAGGTAGTCTAGTCCGGCGAGGCAGCGGACTGCAGATCCGCTTCAGAGGGGTTCAAATCCCTTCCTTGGCTTTTTTTATTTTAGGCAAATATATTTATTAATTTAGATTTACGATTATTATTTTATCTTATTTTTTATATACTATTTTATTTTTTATATACTATTTTATTCTTTGTTTTAATTTTTATATTAGATAAATCATCAATTTTATATATCCCATAGTTAATCTTTTTATAAAATTAATACATAAGTAATTAAAATCACTTATTTAAGATTTTTACAAGTTTAAATTATACGCATAAAAATACTCTATGGAGGAAAAACATGTACTGGGCAGATGCTACAGCTGAAAAAATAATCAAAAAAAGAGATAGACAAGGAATTGAAGAATATGTCGTATCAAGCGGTATTACCCCATCTGGTCATATTCACGTTGGAAATGCAAGAGAAACACTTACTGCAGACGGTATTCACCAAGGACTCAAAAAAGCAGGAAAAAAATCAAAATTAATATTTGTTGCAGATGATTATGACCCACTTAGGAAATTATACCCATTCTTAACCGAAGAATACACAAAATACATTGGTATGCCTTTAAGTGAAATACCTTGTCCTGAAGGATGCTGTAATAGCTACGCAGAACACTTCTTAAACCCGTACTTAAACAGTTTAAAAGACTTAGGTATTGAAATTACTACATACAGAGCAAGTGAGTGCTATAAAGCTGGTATGTACAACGATGCAATTATAAAAGCTCTTGATAATAGGTTAAAAATCAAAGAAATCCTCGATGGATTCAGAAAAGAGCCACTTGCTGATGACTGGTATCCTTTAAACGTTGTTTGTGAAAAATGCGGTAAAATGATAAACACAAAAATATTAGGATACAACAGTGAAGATAAAACAATTACTTACGTTTGTTCAGACTGTGGATTTGAAAATACCGTTCAGCCATTCGATGGAATCGGTAAATTACCATGGAGAGTTGACTGGCCTGCTAGATGGCAAATATTCGGCGTAACTGCAGAACCTATGGGTAAAGACCATGGTGCTTCCGGCGGTTCATACGATACCGGTGTTAAAATCTCAAGAATGGTTTACGGATACGTTCCACCTGAAAAAATGATTTACGAATGGATTCAGTTAAAAGTGGGCGATAAAGCTGTGCCTATGTCCTCCTCTGCGGGTGTTGTATTTGCAGTTAAAGATTGGAATGAGATTTGTCACCCTGAAATATTGAGATTCTTATTAGTAAGAAGTAAGCCTTCAAAACACATTGACTTTGATTTAAAAGGTATTCCTAACATAGTTGACGATTACGATGAATTAGAAAGAAAATACTTCGAATTAATTGAAAAACAGAAAAATAATCCCGAAGAAGAAATAAACACAAATGACCTCGATAAAATTAGATTATATGAGGTTGTAACCGCGAATATCCCTGAAAAATTACCTGTTCAAGTTGCTTACAAATTCTGCTCAATTATTGCACAAATTGCAATTGCAGATAATGAAGAAATTGATATGGAAAGAGCATACGACATATTAAGTAGAAATGGATATAATGTGGAAGAATTTACCGAATTTGATAAAACCAGACTTATTGCAAGACTCGAAATGAGTAAAAACTGGGCTAAAAACTACGGTGAAAAATTAATCATAAATACAAAAGAGCAAGCAAAAATGGAATATGAAAAACTTTCAGATGCTCAAAAAGAATGGGTTAACACATTTATTGCAAGATTTGAAGCTCTCGAAACTCAGGAAATTACTGCAATGAACTTGCACGAGTTAATCTATGAAGTAGCTAATTCACTAGAATTAGATCCTAAAGAGGCATTTGGTGCTTCATACGCTATGTTATTAAGCAAAAAATACGGCCCTAAATTAGGTAGCTTCTTAGCTTCGTTAAATAGAGAAAAAGTAATCGAATTATACAAATAAATAAAATAAAATAAAAATGTAATAAATAAATAGTAAATAAATAGTAAATAAATAATAAATAAAATAAAATTTTATTTTTAATTCTTAAGTTTTATTTTTTAATTTTTTTAATTCTTTTTAATTTTTAATTTTCTTTTTATTCGACAACTTCTTTAAGTATATTTAGGAATCTTTCATTTTCTTCAAAGGTTCCTATTGATATCCTTACGTAATAAGGTTCTAATCCTGTGAAAGAGTAACAATCTCTAACAATAACGCCTTTTTTAAGCAATTCTTCTGCAAATTGTGAAGAATTCATACCGTTTTTAACTTTTACGAGCATGTAGTTTGCTTCAGTTGGGTAAACTTCCAATTCTTTAAATTGCTTTATTCCTTCGTATATCATTTCTCGGCTTCTTATTCCATCGTCGAGACTTTTATAGATAAATTCCTTATCTTGAAGTGTAGCGATTGCTGAAATTTGCGTAGCTCTTGTTAAACTGAATGCAGGTCTTATCCTCATCATATAATCGATTACCTTTGTGCTTGAAACACCGTAGCCGATTCTTTGACCTGCTAAACCTAAAACTTTTGAGAAGGTTCTTAATACAAGTACATTATCGTATTTTAAAGCCCAATCCGTTAAATCATATTCTTTTCGTGAATATTCAATGTATGCGTGGTCAATCATTACAAGAGCGTCAGTAGCTTCAACGATTTTCTTAATGTCTTCTGTTGGGACTACATTACCGGTTGGGTTATTAGGCGTACATATGAAAATAACTTTTGTTTTATCGGTTATTTGACTTAAAACACTGTCAACGTCCAATTTAAAGTCGTTTTCCTCGTCATACTTAGCCCACTTTATATTTGCACCATGTATTTTTGCGGAAATTGCATATTGTGTAAATGTTGGTATTGGAATTATAACTTCGTCGCCTTCATCAATCAAAATTCGCATAATAAGGTCGATTACCTCATCTGCACCATCTCCCCCTACAATTAAGTTTTCTTTTGGCACGTCTGCAAAATTAGCTATCTCTTGTAATAAAAGCGGGTTTATTGATTCAGGGTACTGACTAAATTTTGGTAATTCTTCGAGTAACTTATCCTTAATCATTGGCGAGCAACCCCAAGGATTTTCGTTTGAACCTAATTTTATAATTGTTTCAGGGTCTAAATTATATTTTCTTGCGATTTCTTCTTTTGATTTTCCCGGAACGTATGCTTTAAATTCCTTCACTACATTTCTTATTTTATCATCAATCATAAAATCATCTCGGCTAATAAGTAAAAAATATTAATAAAATTTATATTAGTAAAATTATAAGAATTATGATTCATTTAATAACTTGTTTTAATTAAAATTTTAATTAAAGTACCTGTAATTCTTCTAAAGGTAATTTTTTAGCATCGTATAAAGCTTCTGCTCTATTTAAAATTAATTCATCAGCTTTATCGCCTTCTTTAACTACCACAAATACTTTTGTAGGTTTTTTGTTATCGATTATTTTTTGTATGTTTTCCTTTGTAATGCTACATTTCTTTTCAATACCCTTTAAGGCTTTTTCAGGCATTTTTGGATTAATGATGAGCATATCTTCAGGTTCTAAAACACCTTCTGTTGAAATAATGTTTAAATTAGTCTTTAAAGTTATTCCCATTGCTTTGTTTGCTTCTTCATTTATTTCATTCAATATTTTTATTAATTTTTTATTGCTAACTAAGTATAACGCCTCAGAGTCAAGATTTATGATAGTTTTTTCTTGTTCAAATCCAAAGCCTTCTAAAATATTATTTAAACTTTTTTGAGCGCCCAATATTATTTTAGTAAACTCCTCAGCTTCTTCTTTTGTTAATTCATGATTAGGAGCTTTTTTGTAAACGTATTCATCAGCTTCTATTAAATCGTAAGCAGCTTTTTTGAGTTCTACTATGTTAATAATACCTGCTTTTGCATCTTTATGGGTCTTTTCGGCATTTTTGGTGTTCGCATTGTCACCATTTTCAGCACCATTTTTATTACCCGTACCTTGTTTTTTAATTTCTATCAATTTCTCTTGTTCCAATTTTGAAATTGACTCTATTGATTTTTTAAGTAATTCTTGTGAATTTCTAAGTTGTTTATCCATTTTATCATCCATTAGTATATTATTTTAATATTATTCTATTTTATCTTAATTTATATTTTATCTTAATTTATTAATTATTAATCTACTATTTTATCTTAATTTTTATTTTTATGTTCATTTTCCAATTTTTCCAATTCTTTTGCCAATAATACTAAAAATACACCTATATCTGTTACAACACCAATTGCTTGAGATGTTCCCCTATCCATTAATTTTGTAACGGTTGCAGGTAATATATCTACACACACGGTTTTTACGGACGAAGGCATTAAATTACCCGTAGCTATTGAATGCAAGAGCGTTGCCATCATAATAACCATTTTTTTGTCCATGACCATATTTCTCATGATATCCTGAGCTTCCACGGAATCAGTGACTACATCAGGGAGTGGTCCATCATCCCTTATACTTCCTGCTAATATATAAGGTACATCATTGTTTACACATTCGTACATTATACCTTTTGTAAGTATACCTTGTTCCACAGCATTTTTTATGCTTCCTGCTTTGTTTACGTCGTTTATTGCGTAAATATGGTGTTTATGTCCCCCTACAACAGGATTTGCAGATTCAATGTTAATACCTAATGAAGTGCCATACAATACGCTCTCTATATCATGTGTTGCGAGTGCATTACCTGCTAAAAGACCTTGAACGTATCCCATTTCTACTAATTTAGCTAGAGCTTCCCCTCCACCTGTGTGTATGATTGCAGGACCGCCGACTATTGCAATACCGCCTTCATTTTTACCTTCTTTTAAGTTCTTTTGATATTCTTGTTTAATCTCAAACATTTCCTTTGCAATTTTTCTAATTATGGCTTCCTTTGGTTTTTCGGAAGAAACTTCGGAATTCATAAATTCGAATAATTGACCTGCTTCTCTTGGCTTTTCAGGAGGTACGATTCTAATACCGCTATGACCCACTACAACATAGTCTCCGACTTTAATTTTTCGTATAACCTTTGTTTCAGCGGTTTTCGTAACTGGGTCTACGGTTATTACTGCATCCATTTTTGGATGTTGTACTTCAATCCACTCGCCATTTAATTTAACAAAAGTCTGGTGATTTGTTGTGGAGTAAAACCCTTTAGGTAAACACTGGTCTTTTTCAGCTTGTTTTAAATTAACATCTTGAACTTCAGGGATATCTGCACCAATGTTTTGTAATTCTTCCAATATATTCTCAAGGTGCTGTTGACTCTCATTTGAGATAATTAAAAGTTTTGCATAGGACGGATCAGTTTTTTCTTTTCCTATATCAAATTCTAAAACTTTATAATCTCCACCCAATTCCAAAGTGGTGTCGAAAACTTTTGTCATAATCATACTATCTACAATGTGCCCTTTTAATTCAATTTCACGCATAAACATTATTTCACCGAATTTTTGTTTTTAAAACCTTTAACCGTGTTATTATTCAGTATACTTATATTTTAAATCTTATATTTTAAATTTGTATTTTATCATACTTGGGAATTATTTGTAATTACCACTAACTTTAAAAATATATATTTTATATTCTTTTTATGTGCTAAATTATATAAAGATTTTTGGAAATGAGATGTACTGAAGAAATTAGTCTTGTATATTAATATAAAAATAATATAAAAATAATCTAAAATTAAAAAAAGAATAAATGAATAAATAAAAAAAAGAATAAAAATTAAAGATTTATAAGTTTTTAACAATTGTTTCAGCTACGCTTTTACCATCTAACTTGTAGTAGGTTAACAATTCACTTGCAGGTCCTGATTTACCGAATGTATCGTTTATACCGATTCTTAAAACTCTTTTATTGAGACCTTTTGAAGAAACAACTTCTGAAACAGCTCCACCTAAACCGCCGATTACGTTGTGGTCTTCTAAAGTTACGATTATATCTTTTGCAAATGATATTGCAACTTCGTCAATAGGTTTTATTGAAGTCATGGATACTACTTCAGCGCTTATTCCTTCGTTGCTTAAGTATTCTGATGCTTTTAAAGCTTCTGGGACTACTTCACCGGTTGCGATAATTGTTATATCGGTTCCTTCTTTTAATTTTCTTGCTTTTCCTAATTCGAATTTTGCATCTTCTTCGTTATTGAATATAAGTTCGGTGTTTCCTCTTGGCATCCTTACATAAACTGGTCCTTCGTAATTTGCACACCATTTGATAACGCTTTTAGCTTCGTAGTAGTCTGCAGGTGCTAAAACTACCATGTTTGGTATAACTCTCATAATTGCCAAATCTTCGGTCATTTGGTGGGAAGCTCCATCTTCACCTACTGTTATACCACTGTGGGTTGCACATACTTTTACATTTAATTTAGGGTATGCTATTGAGTTTCTTATTTGTTCCCAAGCCCTACCTGTTGCAAACATTGCAAATGTAGATGCAAAAACGGTTTTTCCAGTTCTTGCAAGACCTGCGGACATTCCAATCATGTTTTGCTCTGCAATACCTGCATTGAAAAATCTTTCAGGGTATTTTTTTGAGAAAAGGGCGGTTTTTGTAGAACCGGATAAATCTGCATCTAAAACTACAATATTTTCATTTTTTTCGCCCAATTCAACTAATGTTTCACCGTAGGCTTCTCTCATTGCCTTTTTAACTCCATTCATTATTTCACCGTTAGTTTAACGTATATTTAACGTATACTTGATTACACTAGAATATAATGTTATTTTTCCATTCAACTATTATTTTGAAATTAAATTTGATTAAATTTGATTAAATTTTGAAATTTGCAGAAGCTCTTAAATCTTGAACAGCTTTTACAACGTCATCTTTTCCATAGATTGCTGATGCAGCAACTAAAGCGTCAGCTCCTGATTCAACAACTTTAGGTGCGGTAGTTGTATTTATTCCACCATCTACGAATATTTTTGTATCGTATCCTTCTGTAAGTATTAAATTTTTTAATTTGTCAATCTTTTTTAACATTGGGTTTATGAATGATTGACCTGAAAATCCTGGCTCTACGGTCATTATAAGTACTCCGTATAAGTTTTCAAGTACATATTCGATATTTGTAAGACCTGTGGATGGATTTAGTGCCACTATTGGCTTTGCACCGTGATCTGCTATCAAATCTACTGTTCTAAATAAATATTTTGTAGATTCTGCGTGAAATGAAATCATATCTGAAGCTTCGGCTATTTTTGGGATAAATATGTCCGGATTTTCAACCATTAGGTGAACATCTATATCTGTTCCATGGGTAATATCTTTTAAATATTCAGGTACTTTTAAACCCATACTTAAGTTAGGTACAAAGTGACCATCCATAATATCAACGTGGAAAAAGTCAACTTTCGCTTCTTCTGCCTTTCTTACTTCTTCTGCCATATGTCCGTAGTTAGCAGACAATATTGAAGCTCCAATCATAACCATTTAATCACCATTAATCATAAACTCGATAATTTACTCATAAATATAAATGTAAATAATAAATCCAATATTGATAAATAACAGATGTTTATTAATTAATAAATTAATTTAATTACTATTTATCAAATATTATTTTAATTATTCTTAGTTTTTTATATTATGTTTAATTTAATAATTTATTTTTATTTACGGTATTTTACGATATTTTATATTTACGATATTTGCCATATTTTACGATATTTTATATTTATTTAATTGATTAATTGCTTAATTACTTAATTACTTAATTACTTAATTCGTTTAAAGCTTGCTCTAATTCTTCCGCATTTGGTGCTTTTCCGTGGAATCCTACGTTATTTTCCATGAATGAAACGCCTTTTCCTTTAATTGTGTTTGCAATTATTGCAGTAGGTTTTCCATTTTTAAGTGCTTTTGCAGTTTCTACGGTTTCAATGATTGCTTTGTAATCGTGACCATCAATTTCAAAAGTATTCCAACCGAAAGCGTCGAATTTAGCTTTAACGTCACCTAAACACATTACATCTTCAGTACATCCATCGATTTGTAACTTGTTTCTGTCAACGATTGCTACTAAATTGTCTAATTTATAGTGGTGTGCAGCCATTGCAGCTTCCCATACTTGACCTTCTTGGCATTCTCCGTCGCCTAAAAGTGTAAAAACGTTGTTATCATATTTATCTAATCTACAACCGAGTGCAGTACCCACTGATGCTGAAAATCCTTGACCCAATGAACCGGTGTTTGCCTCAATTCCTGGTATGTCAATTGTAGGGTGACCTTGCAAAAGAGCTCCAACTTGCCTAAGGTTCCATAATTCATTCTCTGAAAAATAGTTTAAACTTGCTAATGTAGCATAAACTGCAGGGCATGCGTGACCTTTACTTAAAATAAATCTGTCTCTATTTGGCATTTTAGGATTTGTTGCATCCTGGTTCATGATTTCGTAGTAGAGTGTAGCCACTATATCAATAGCGGATAATGACCCACCAGGGTGTCCTGAATTAGCTTTTGCTATCATTTTTACAATATTGTATCTTAATTTTTTTGTTATTTGGGTTAACTCTTGGATTTTTTGTTCCATGGTTTTATCGTTTTTATCGTTTGTACTCATAATTACACCATTTTATTTGCGTATAATTGCATATGATTTGTATATACTGTTTACATGATATTTAACATTAAATAATATTTTATAATTCATTTAATTCATTACTTATTTATATATTTGGAATATGGTTAAAATTAAAATAATAATTTTGTTTTGTTTTGATTTATTTTTATTATATATTCTCATATTATATTATTACAATCCTATAATTTATACTATACAATTGAACAAAATATTAGCAATGTATTTAACAATTTATCATAGTATATTTCAATTAAGGATTATATTTAAATACTTAATTAGAATATTTGATGTTAACGAATACATAAAAAAATACAAATTAATTGATACATACAGATTTTAATTATATTATCAGTATCATTATGTAATTATAAATACAATCGAAACTATAGATAAATATGTAGATGTTGATACAAATTTGTATAGCTATTTGTAGGGATATTTGTATAGATATAAGCATATATTTTTGCAAATGCGATTTATACAAGAATGAAGTATTGAAATCTACAGAATTATATAAATAATTTGTAACACATTATATTATTGAATTATAAATTATTAAAATAAATTAAAAAGAAAAGTAATATCAAAAAATTATCACATATTTATACTACGGTGAAAGAATGAAATTAATAGCTTGGTTAGATGAACTAACAAATGAAGATGTAGATATAGCGGGTGGAAAAGGTGCCTCATTAGGTGAAATGTGGAATGCAAAATTACCAGTACCTCCTGCATTTGTTACTACGGCAGACGCATACAGATATTTCATTGAAGAAACTAACTTAAAAAACACTATTAAACACATTCTCGAAGGTTTAGATGTAAACGATTCAAAAAAATTAATAAAAGCTTCCGAAGATGTTAGAAAAGCTATTGAAACGGTAGAAATGCCTGAAGACTTAAAATTAAGTGTTATCGAATCATACAACAAATTAGGCGATGGCGAAGATATCTTTGTAGCAGTTAGAAGTTCAGCTACTGCGGAAGATTTACCAGACGCAAGTTTTGCAGGTCAGCAAGAAACATTTTTAAACATGAAGGGTAATGAAGAAGTTTTCGACGCAGTTAGAAAATGTTACTCATCATTATTCACGCCGAGAGCTATTTTTTACAGAGAACAGAAAGGATTTGACCACTTTGAAGTGGCTTTATGTGCAGTAGTTCAAAAAATGGCTGATGCAGATGAAGCAGGTGTTATGTTCACAGTTAACCCAATTAACCAAAATCACGACCAGATGGTTATTGAAGCAGCTTGGGGATACGGTGAAGGTGTTGTTAGCGGTACAGTTAGCCCAGACACTTACTTAATAGCAAAAGAAGCTGAAAAAGTAACTGACATAAATGTTGCAAGTAAAGACACAATGTTTATTAAAAATGCAGAAGGTAAAACCGAAGAAATAGAAACCCCTGCTGAAAAAGTAAACGCTCAAGTTTTAGATGAAGCTAAAATAGTAAAACTTGCACAAGTTGGTAAATTAATTGAAAAACACTATGCTCAACCTATGGATATTGAATGGGTTTACGAAGGCGACGAATTATACATGGTTCAAGCTAGACCTATTACAACATTAGACAAAGGCGGAAAGAATGGAAAAACAGCATCAGAAGAGCAATACGATGCTGAAATCTTAATGAAAGGTATTGGTGCTTCACCAGGTACAATGTCTGGAGACGTTAAATTAATCTTAGACCTTGACCAAATCGGAGATGTTGTAGAAGGAGACATCTTAGTAACAAAAATGACCACACCTGACATGGTTCCAGGAATGAAAAAAGCTGCGGCAATTGTTACCGATGATGGGGGTTTAACCTGTCACGCTGCAATTATTTCAAGAGAATTGGGCACACCTTGTGTAGTAGGAACTAAAAAAGCAACTCAACTTTTGAAAAACGGTGAAACCGTAACTGTTGACGGTGAAAAAGGTATCGTATACGCGGGTGCAATTGCTAAAAAACAAAATGGTGCTGAACAATCTCAACAACAAGTTGTTTACGAAGGAGCCCCAATAATCACAGCTACAGACATCAAAGTAAATGTAAGTATGCCTGAAGTAGCTGAAAGAGCTGCTGCGACCGGTGCTGATGGTGTTGGTTTATTAAGAGCTGAACACATGATTTTAGGAACTGGTGTTCACCCAAGTAAAATATTGAACGAACAAGGTTCAGAAGCACTCGTTGAAGTATTCATGGAAGGAATTAGGAAAGTAGCAGACGCATTCTACCCAAGACCTGTTACATACAGAACTTTAGATGCTCCAACCGATGAATTTATGGGTTTAGAAGGTGGACAAGATGAACCACACGAACAAAACCCAATGATGGGATGGAGAGGTATCAGAAGAGGATTAGACCAACCTGAAATCTTAAGTTGCGAATTAAAAGCAATTAAAAGACTTAGAGAAGATGGATACAGAAACTTAAACATTATGATACCACTCGTTACAAACGTTGACGAAATCAGAAAAGTTAAAGAAATAGGTAAAGAAGTAGGTTTAAACATGAGAACAGACATCGAGTTTGGTATCATGGTTGAAACACCTGCAGCTGCTTTAATCATTGAAGATATTGTAAAAGAAGGCGTAGATTTCGTTAGTTTCGGTACCAACGACTTAACACAATATGTTATTGCAATTGATAGAAACAACGAGTTTGTGGCTAAATACTACATGGAAAACCACCCTGCAGTTTTAAAACTAATCGAGCAAGTTATAAAAGTTTGTAGGGAAAACGATGTTAAAACATCAGTTTGTGGACAAGCTGGAAGTAGACCTGCAATCGTTGAAAAATTAGTTGAATGGGGTATCACAAGTATTTCCTCAAACATCGATGCTGTAAAAACCATTAGAAGCGTAGTAGCAAGAACAGAGCAAAAAATAATTTTAGATTCAATTAGAAATTCAAAAAAATAAATAAAAAAATAATATTTGATATATAATATACAATATCAAATATTAATCTAAATTAATCTAAAATCTACATTTTCTTTTTTAATTATTTATATTAATTTTATTAACTTTATTAACAATTAATACGTACTTATATTCAATTATTATTAATATTTAGGCATATAATAGCTATTTTTAAAGTTTTTTAAATTTTTATTGAGCATATGGCTTTATAATTACTATAAAAGGATATAATTATGTCAAACTATATATATTACAAATTAAATAATGAATAAAAATAAATAACTAAAAATAATATAATTAAAAATTAAAAATTAAAATAATGATATAATATTGATAAATAAAGATATAATAACGATGAAAAATAAAAGGTACGAAAATGAAATTATCCGGAATAAAGAATAAAATAATAAGTAATGATGAATCAGAGCTTTTTACTAAGGTTGTAATTGGCGGTACTTTTGATATAATTCATAAAGGGCATGAAAAATTACTTAAATATGGTTCGAAATTTGGTAAACTTTATATAGGAATTACGAGTGACGAGTACCTTAAAAAATACGAAAAATACAAAAAACACGATATTAATCCACTGGTTATTAGGATTAAGAAATTAGAAACATTCCTTACGGAAAATAACTTAGAATTTGAAATTCAAATCATAAACGACCCTTACGGGGATACTTTAGAAAACGACTACGACCATATAGTTGTTAGTCCCGAAACACTTTGCAATGCGGAAAAAATAAATAAAATCCGTGTTGAAAAAGGAAAAAAACCTATAAAAATAGAATTATGTGAATTTGAACTAGCAGAGGATAATAAACCAATATCTACTACTCGAATTAGACGTAATGAATTAGATAAGTGTGGAAACATCTTAGATGTTAAATAAACATTTAGAATAGCTAATAATATAAAATAATTAAATAATTTGCGAATACAGTTGAATTATAAATAATTGAATTATTTGTGAATAAATATAAGGCGAAATTATGGATATAATGATAATAATAGTGGCTTTAATTTTGGTGGGCTATTTTGCAAAAGTAAGCAAGATATTGAGCGAAGACCATATTTTAGCGCTTAATAATATAGTTATTTACATGGGTATACCATCCACAATATTCTTGAATATTCTTGAAAACGTAAGGGTTGACCAACTTTCGGAGTTTTTAAAATTACCGATTTTAGTATTTTTAATGTCTGCATTTTGTATAATAACATCGTATTATGTTGGAAAAGCTTTAAAAATGGACAATAAATCACTTGGTGCATTTATATTATTATGTACCCTTGGAAACACTAGCTTTATGGGATACTCAGTTATAAATGGATTTTATGGTGCCGAAGGGCTTACAAGAGCTATCTTTTGGGATATGGGTAGCGTAATAGTTATTATGGGACTTGGTACATATATTGGTCTTAAAATGTCAGGGGCTAAGAAAAACGTTTTATTAGAAATTATTAAATTCCCTCCGATTGTAGCGGGAGTTTTTAGTACTTTTCTAGTTATATTAGGGTTTAATTTATCATATATGCCCCCAATTGTAGTTGAAACACTTACATATCTTTCACAGGCTACGATTGCTTTGATTATGATATCCTTAGGTTTATCATTGTCACCTTCAGCCCTTAGATTCGGTATGTTTTACGGCTTGGTTGCTTCAGTTATCCGTTTATTACTTGCTCCTGCATTCACTTTTGGAGCTTCGGAATTTGTATTGGACAATACACTAGATAGAAATGTTGCAGTATTACAATCAGGTACCTCTTCAGCTATGATGAGCTTGGTATTTGCTATACAGTATAAATTAGACATTAAAATGATAGCTTCTGGTTGTTTTATAACCACGGTAGTATCTATTGGTACACTTACGCTATTCTACCATTTATTAAATATTATCTAATTATTATTTTTAGATTTATTTTAGTTTTTTCTTTTTTATTACATATTTTTATAGTATAAAATTGATAGATATTTTAGTTTGATATCAATTTAAATTTATAAAAAAAATTAATTTACAAATTGTGATACTATGAAATTAAAAATCGGTATTTTAGAGATACTCGTTATTCTTTCGATAGTTGTTACCGCAGGTGTATTGGGATACAATTTTTTAGGTTCTAATACGACAAAATACGATTTTAGCGGGGAAGAAATGTACAAATGTGCATGGGTATCCGACAACATTATAAAGAAAGGTTTTATTTTAAATGCAGAAGTAGAAGGCGAATGGACAGCAGATAAAAGTCCGTTTAAAGAAACCATAAGAGTAATTGGTGCAAAAGGGGGAACTCTTAAAGTTGCATACAATAATAAAGAATATGAATTAGGCGGTAGATTAGCCTCTAAGGAAGATATCGCAATTAAATACATAAAATTAGTACCTTCTGGCAATTCAATGATTACATACAGATTAGATGAATTACAAGCAGAGTCATTTACTGATTTAAAATCAAAAATTGAGCAAGAAACTACAATTGAGGGATTAACTCCAAAATATATTATTATTCAAGGTTCAATTGCTTCAGATGGTAATACATTGTTACCTACAACACAACAACAGATTAGAAACGTGTTTAAATACGATGAATTAATGCCTGTATTCAATATATTATTAAATGGTACAACAATGATTGGAGACTTTGAAATTAGTCATTTTGAATCACTTGACGAGATTTTAAAACCAAACAATGTTTTAACATCAAACTTAAAAGTTTCCGTAGTATATGCTGAAACTAACAGTGAATTAACTGAAAAAATTGGTGAGAATTCCAAATTAAAGGTTAGTTCATGGAAATAAATTTAAAAAATATATACTCATAAGGATTATATACGTAGAATATTCCTATAATATTTCTTAATTTTTTTAAATATTGATTATGCAATTGAAAATAATTTATTAAAATTTACAATATTACAATATTACAATATTTACGAAAGATGTTTCAATATAATTAAAAAACGATGTTTGATAAGGATTAGTGATAAAATGAATTTAAACCTAAATTTAAAAGAAAAAGTTAATCCAAATGATATTTTTGTTATTATAAGTTGCATGTTTGTGATACTTGCATCCAATATTTCAGTAACTACCGGCGCTATAGTCTTATTTTGTGCAAGTTTCTTTTATATATCATTTAATGTTGGAAAAGATATTATTAAAAAATATTTTAATGCCGAAAGTGATGAAAATAATAGCGATAGTAAAAATAATAATGAATTAATTAGTCTCGTAAAAGAAAATATTAATTACGAAAAACATAGGAAAATAGGATTACTTTTAATAGCGGTAGGGGCATTATTTACTGTAGCGGACTTAATATGGGTTAGCGGAGTTCCTTTATTCGACCCTGCCTCAAGAAAGTTTTTAAACGTGGGATTTACTGCATTAGCGCACCTTTTACCACTAGGTTGGGCGATAGTTGTTTCATGTACCGAGATGAGCAAGAAAAAGGTATTTGGCTATTCTTTGGTTTTTGCGGCTTTGGTTGCTTTACTAGGTTACAGAACTCAGGTTATTATCTTGTTGCTATCTACAATATTTGTTATGTACTACAATAACAAATTATCGAATAAACAGGTTGTTTATCCGGTTGTTGGGCTTGCTTTAATCGTAATCGTAATGTCCGTACTAAGATTTTATTCGTTAAATATCGGCGGAAATCCGATTGTATCACGTATACAATTGACTATGAACATTTTAGATATGATAGTTCAAAATTTTGAAGGTAATCTTCAAGGTGTATTACACACTGCAATTTTCTCATCATATAAACTTATTCCTGGCGTTTCTTCAGGCCCTAGAACCATAGTTGCAAATAGTCTTGGGATAGAAGGTGTTACAATTACGCCTACTATATTTGGAGCAGTTTTTGCAGATTTTGGATACTTGGGTTTAATACCTTATTTCGGAAGTCTTGGTATGTTCATTGGAGCGTTACACTACATTAGTAGCAAACTTAATGGCGTATTTATGGGAATATATGCGATATTAATTGCTTATTTACTTGCAGGGATTGAAACTGGAATATTGGACTTAGATGTAGTATTTTTCTTTGGTTTAGGTGCTTTTTCATTGGTTTATGGACTATATGAAGCATTTAAAGTAAAAAAATTAAAAAATAAAGATAAAATAAAAACTAAGATAGAATAAAGATAGAATAAAAAATAAATTAAATTAAAGTTAAAATTGAAAAAACTAAATAATGTGTGGTTATATGAATTCAAATTCTCATAAAAATTCTAAAAAATTGGGTCAGTGCTTTTTAAAGGATAAAAATTTTGTAAAAAAAGCTATAAACAGTGCAAATTTAAATACGGAAGATATAGTACTTGAAATAGGTCTTGGTGAAGGTGTATTAACCAAAGAACTTGCAAAAGTAGCTAAAAAAGTCTATGTAATAGAACTTGACAAGAGATTGGAAGTATTTGCCAAAGAAGTAGTTAAAGAGTACCCAAATGTTACTATTATATGGGAAGATGCCTTAAAAGTGGATTTGGATTCATTAGACTTCAACAAAATAGTTGCTAATTTGCCATATCAAATATCTTCACCGATTACATTTAAATTTTTAGAACGTAAAAAAGGTTTTGATTTAGCTGTACTAATGTATCAGTACGAATTTGCCAAAAGAATGGTGGGAAAAGAAGATACAAAAGAGTATGGTAGACTTAGCGTAGCAGTTCAGTATTCTGCTGACGTAAAGATGGTTTGTAAAGTTCCACCCACTGCATTTTCGCCTAAGCCTAAAGTAGATTCTGCAATTGTTAAATTAATTAAAAAGAATCCAGATTATGAAGTATTAAACGAAAAAACGTTTAAAAATTTGCTTAAAGCATTATTCCAACATAGAAATAAAACAGTTGGTAAAGCTCTCGTCAATTCTGCGCACGAGCTCAATCTTACTCGTGAATACGTTAAAGAGTTTGTAGAAGAGTATAGTGAAGAGTTTGATTTTAAAGAAAGAGTTTTTAAATTGCCAGGCTTTAAAATAGGTGAATTGTCTAATTTATTGAATAAATTTATTTCTAAATTATCTAAATTGGAACAATAGGTATATAAAGCAGAAGAATAGATTATACTAATCGAGCAGATGATGACGTTATCCCCAGCTGATGATTTTTCAAGCGATGAGATATTTTTCATGAAACCTGATGCTCACCTTTTATTTTAAACACTTTAAAAAAAATTGAAAAATTGGTATGATTTTTATAAGTAATATAATTTAAAATTAAAATGTTATATAGTTATTTTATCTTAAATTCCCAGCTTACTTCTCTTTTTATTAATATGAGATTCAATATTTGAGGCTGCTTTCACCATATCCGTTTCTACATCTAATTTAGCACCTGTTAAATTCTCTAAATCGTGAGTAAGTAATTTTACTAAACTGTCTCCCCCAGTAACTGGAGGTAATGGTGAAACGTGCGTATATAAACCGAATCCTAGTGCAAATAAAGCGTCAATGGTTGCCTTTTGCTCCATATATTCTGGTGCAGTTACTGCAATTGGTAAATCTTTTGTATCTACACCTAAAGCCTTGGTTAATTCTGTCACTAGCATAGATATTCTACCTGTATCAGTACAAGTTCCAAAGCTAAGTACTGGAGGTATTTTTAATAATTTACAAACTCCTGCAAGTTTAGAGCCTGCAATATCTATCGCATCTAATGAAGTTAAACCTGCAACCTGTAAAGCTGCGTTTCCACACCCTGCACTCACTACTAAAATGTCTTTTTTGATTAATTCTTTTGCAATTGCCACTGTATTCATATCGTGACCATTGCCGTGTATTGAAGTACAACTTATCAAAGCGACGACCCCTTTAATGTCTCCATCTTTGATAGCGTTTAATAATGGGTCTAAACTACCACCTAATATGTTCAATATGGCTTCTGTAGATACACCAACTATTGCTTCAGTTTTTCTATTAGGTACATGGCTCTTTGTTGATTTTCTAGTTTTGTAGTTTTTAAAGGCGATATTTATTATTTCATCTGCCATTTTTTCTACTTTGTGAGGTTCATAATCCATATTTATACTTACATGGGGCAATTTAACAAGTTTTGATACGGAAATTAATGTAGCATTGTACTTCTTGGAATATTCGTTCAATCTTGGAAGGCTACAATTCATATCCATTGCAAAAACGTCTACTGCATTTGTGGCCAAAAGTGGCTCAATTGTAATCCAGTTACCTGTTAATCCAACAAATACGTCATCTACATTAAATCTCTGTATTAATTCTTGACCGGTTTCAATAGAACCTACTATTCTTAACCCTTTTGCACCTTCAGCTCTTGCTCTTTCTTGTATTTTTGAGGTTCTTGCCATATTAATTAATGCTGCACCAACGAAAGGCTCATGACCATTTACCACAATGTTTATATATTCGGGATCAAGTATTCCTAAATCTACATCTACCTTGTGAGGCATTGGTGTACCATATAATATGTCTTGTACCATTTCTAGACCTATTTGTGCCCCATATATACAAGAAATTCCCAAACGCATTGCTTTTAAAGCTAATGAAACGTAATCGCTATCTACATTGGTTAAACAACTTGATGTGGAAATTAGCATTTCCTCTTGAGGTCCTGCCGGATATATTCCCAATTTATTCCAAAGTTCTTTACGTGGCTTTGGTGCAAAACGCTCAACCATTATGGATGGCTTACTAGTATAAGTTTGCTCATAAAGGAACTTTGCCAAATTTACCGCAGTTTCATTTACGGAGGTGACTTTTAAGCCACATGCGTTTGCAAAAGTTTTTAATTTAGTTATATCTTGAATTTCAAATGGAGTCCTACCTTCGGCAGTTGATTTTAAGGTTCTGAATGCTTCCTTTGCGTGATATGTGTATGTACTAGTTCCCATAACATTTCTAAGTAACATATATCTCATTGCCATTGCATCGGGACCAATTCCACAAGCTCCGGATTCTATTTTTCGCTTCCCCTCAATAACCGGAGTTATACGACATGGTCCATTACTACAGAGTTGACAACTCATACCTTGACTGCAAAAACCACATCTAACGGTTTCTTGCTGGTCTTCTCGGTCAAAAATGTTAGACATGTTGTCATCTATTAATTTTTTGTACATTTCGTTTATCGAATCATGTTCTGAAACTTTTTTCATACGACCCCCTCATCTTCGTATACAAAGTAATTTTTATTTTTCATAATTTAAATATTAGGATGTACTTCTCAATTAAACTAGATAGAATAAATTAATAAATTACTAAATTATTAAATAAATTAGGGGACGTAGTAAGAAAAATAAAAAATAAAAAATAAAAAATATTAAAATAAAAATAATTAAGTTGTATATTCTGCATTAATTCTTACGTATTCGTGACCTAAATCACAACCAAATGAGGTATTTTCAAAATTACCCCTTTTTAAATCGATTACGAATTTTATTTTTTCTTTTTGGATTAATTGTTCAGCTTCTTTTAATTCTGGCGTTCCGTCATCAGCTATCTGTACACCATCTTTTACCAAGTAGGTAGATTCGTTAAAATCACCTATGGATAAATCGAAAATGTCCATGTCCATATCTGCACCGCTGTAACCGATAGCTGCTACTATTCTACCCCAATTAGGGTCGTTACCAAATACTGCAGTTTTTACCAATAATGACCTTACAACTGCCATAGATGCCTTTTTGGCATCTTCCTGGGTCTTTGCACCTTTTACAAGCACTTCAACTAATTTTCCAGCACCCTCCCCATCTCTTGCCATCATTTTTGCTAACTCTTGGCATACTAAGGATAAAGCTTTGTCAAAAAGTTCTTTGCATTCTTCGTATTTTACGCCACTTTCACCATTTGCCATTAAATACAAACTATCATTGGTACTAGTATCTCCATCAACTACCGTATTGTTGAAACTTTTTTCAGTAGCATCATATAAGCAGTCTTCAATATCATTAGCGGAAATTTCAAGGTCTGTTGTAACTACTGCCAACATTGTTGCGTGTAATAAGTTTTTTGGTTTTTGCATATTTGGCGCTATCATACCCGCACCTTTTGCAATACCCCCTATTTTAACAACTTTGTCATTTGAGGTTATTTCTATGCAAACACTTTTATTAAACGCGTCTGTTGTCATTATTGCTTTAGATGCGTTTTCGTTATCACTTTCTACTTTTAAGTTAGAATATGCTTTTTCAACTCTATCAATTATTATATCCATTGGCATTTTCCTACCAATTACGCCAGTAGACGCACTTAGAATGCGATTTTTAGATACGTTTAGCAGTTCTGACGTGACCTTTACCATTTTGTTATTGTCCTGCATACCGTCCTTAGTAAAACAGTTTGCATTACCGCTGTTTATGACTATTGCATTAAACTTTTTATCATCACTACTTAGCAATAAATCTTTACAGTACTTTACAGGATGTGCATAGACTTTATTGGATGTAAAAACTCCTGAACATACAGTATTTGGATTTTCAGAGTAAACAATAGTTACACCGTACTTGCCTTCCTTGTAACCATTTGCTTTGAAGCCTTTTGGGAATACCACACCCATTTGCTTTTTATCTTTATTTTCGTTATATTCACCGTCTTCTTTATCATCTGAAAAAATAAAACTTTTATCGATTTTTTTTAACCTGTTAGTCATTTATACTCACCCATAATAATATTATTTTTAAAATTAAATAATTGCATACATAATTGCATAATTTAATATTATATCAATATAATAAATATAATATATTATTTTGTATATAAACTTAAAATTAAATTAGAACCAAAATATATTAAATATGTTAAAATATGTTAAAATATATTAAAATCCTAAAAAAATCACAAACTTGCGATTATTAAATCATAGATAAATACAATTTACACAAAAGTCAAAAAGACATACTTTAAAAAGTGATAATATGAATATAAAATTTTTAAATAAAAATGAATTGGTGGAAAATTTAAAAAATATAGAAAATCCACTTTCCTTGGTAATATTGGGACATTTAACACTATTAATTTTAGCAGTACCTTATTATGGTAAATTTGAGCCTACTGTTTATTACTCGATACTAGTGATGTTTTTTAACATTGCAATGTTTGGAATACCTTATTTTGTAAAAATTAGCTTCGATTCACAAGATAATAAAGACATAACAAATGCTAAAAATAATGAAAATGATGAATTAGGAATTGCAGAAAATTCCGATAATTTAAAAAATAATTCATTAAAATACCACATAATAAACAATTTACGGGACTTTAAAAAACCTCTTGCGTTACTTGGCTTAATAATATGCGGACTAGTTGCAGGAAATGGTATTTACGCATTTTTAGGCATTGGAGCAGCCATATTATTTATGATAATTGGATTTGCCCTCTTAGAATTATTCTTTGGGTATTATAGAAAATACAGCTTGGCTTGTAATAAAGAATATATTATAAGGAATAAAAAAGAAAATAAAGAAAATAAAGAAAATAAAGAAAATAAGAGAAATATGGATAAAATAGGATATTATGCGGGTTTATTTGGTATACTATCATTTATAATAATAGTTTTAAAATATGGAAATATTCCCCTATTAGATTATACAATAAGAATGGGGATTGCGAATGAGCCTTTAAGACTTTTATCATATGGTACTTTGTCATATTTTGCTTTAAGCGGATTTTTACCCTTTATAATTGCCTTGGGTTTAAATATTGGATTAGGCTATAAAGCAGGCGTTTTAACGGTTGTAGTATCCTATTTAATTTGGAAAAAAAAGACTTCAAAAATAAGTTTTGCAAAATTGGTGTTTTGGGCATTCATATTGCTAGTATTTTTAGGGGTAATGTCAAAACTCATAATAAGCACTTCAGGGCAAAATTGGAGCTTAAACTTCATAGAAATGTTATCATATAGGGCATATTTTGATATAATGTCATTTGATAAAGTTATACACTATCCTCAGATGTTAATGGGAAGTACTACATTTATACCAAACGGGGAGCAGGTAATTTCGGAATTAATATATGGATATAAGCACAATATAACAACAACCATGTTTGCACCGTTCCATTTGGACTTTGGCCTATTTGGGGGCGGTTTCTTAGCATTCTTATTTGGTTTAATTTCTAAAAAGATATATGAAAATATAGATTTAAAATTGTATTGTATATATGGGGCAATTTTACTTTCAATGACCGAAATAGGATTTAATTATGGATTTTTGATAGTTGTAGCCTTATTTTCATATATGGCAGTTAGAATGCAGGATTATAAAATTAAATATATTAAAAATATACGTTAAAAATTAATGTGTTTAAAATAATTTGTAAAATAATTTGTAAAATAACTATAAAATAATATGGAGTAATATGGAGTAATATGGAATAATCTAAAATAATATAAAATAATTATAAATAAAATATGTGTTAATTAGTTAATCCCAAGGTGATTTATAATTTATATGCCCTTTGGATGTAACTTTTAATTTTACTTTTTCATCTTTATTTATATCCTTTAGATTTTCATCTAATTTATTGTATCTGTTGCCACCCATTGAAGATTTTAAGGACGATTTTAAATCTTTGTATATTTCATCTTGGTTTTTTCCAGTATTCTGAACGTTTAAATGCTCTATCTCGTTTATCTCTGCGACATGGTTTTTAATTATATCTTTGCTATTTTTAGAATTTAATTTTGAATTTTTTAAACTATCCTTTTGGTATAATTCATTTATTTTATGAATATCTTGGCTAAATTTATCTAAATTTTCATCTATTTTACTTAATTTATCCAAACCTTTAATATTAAGGTTTGAAGAATTATTTATGACGTTATTTTCATTGCTATTATTGTTATTACCATTTTGTTGTTGTTCTTGCCTACTTAATCTTAATTTTGCTAATTTTTCATCAATTAGTTTTATCTTTTCGGATTCTTCATCATCCACAGTATTAATTTTTTCTTCTTCAATATCTTTAAATTCTGATTTTTGTAAATGTTCCTCGGATAAAATACTTCTAAAATCCCCGTTTTTAGGTATATCTTCAACCCTTATGTAATTTTTAGAATTATATTTCATCCCTTCTAAATTTTCTAATTTAAGTTCGGGTTTTACAACATATTTTAATTCAGTCTTTAATTCTGTTGATTTTGGAATCTCTTGAACTTGAACTTTTTGAATGTCTTCTTGATATTCATCTTGATATTCATCTTGATATTCTTGGAGTTGTGGATTTTCAGATGCTTTAATAGCGTTGGCATTATTAACACTATTATTAGTTTTAAAAGCCTCTGGTTTTGAATCTAATTTTAAGGTTGCATTACTATCGCTATTCTTATTAGCATTAATATTGCCACCACTATTTATATTTCCAATTTCTTTATCGTGACTTATCAAATACTCATTAAATGAATCTTTAATCGATTTTTGAATTGTATTCATCAACAAAATGTTATTGTCTGCAAAATAACTATATATTGCATCATGATAACAGGAACTTATTTCTATGCAATTGTCTTTAAAATGAGTATTTATACCCTCTTTAAAAGAATTTACAATTAAATCTTGAGGATTATCTGTTTTAGAAATATAATGAGTCAGATAGTTTTCTAAATTACTATTTAATGATTTTTTAATTAATTCGTCTATCCTTTCAGTGTTTTCTAAAATATATGATTCTATATAATCATTCATTTGTTTTTCAATTATATTATTGATTAATTCATTGTTTTCGTGCAAATAACTCATAATATGGCTTTCTAAAGCACTCAATACCATTTCTTCCGCGTTAAATTCCATATTATCACCAAATCTAAATTAAATATATTTTTAAATATTTAATATCTAATATCTTAATATGATTTATAATTTATAATTGTAATTCATAATTCTTGTAATAAGAATATAAAAATTTGTTATATAATGATTATCATTTGATTTTATTTTTGATTCGCTAGCTTAGTGACTTAAAGAAAATAATATATAATATCTATTCATTATAATTAGATAATCGTATTTCAATAATAAATTTTATTATTTGAATATACTTATTTATTCGATATATTTATCAAAAATAGGTGGAATTTTGAAATTTGCATCAAAACTATTGATAAAATTAGGTATCATACTCATTATTTTGATTTTAGGTATAGCCACGATAGGATACTTATCAGGCGCATTTTTTGGACCGGAAAAATCCACTAAAAGCATTGTTGAGAATAGTCCTTATTCAGAATTTTTATATGTGGACAAAGAAGTTGCTACAGACTTTATAAACGATAGCATGAACATATCGATATCACCAAGTATGTTATTCTTTGTAGATTCCGTTTACATAAACCTAGATAACTCTACGATTGAAGATTCGAACATAACTGAGGATAAAAGCGATACTAATATTAATTCTAGTAATAATGGTAGTAATAGTAGTAATAGCGAAAATAAAACCGAAGTAGCTATTAAAACACCATTGTGGTTTTTAGGTTATTTATTCGCAGGTGATGACATTTCTATTGAAAATGGATATATATTCATTAATTCAAAACATTTTGGAAAACCAGACTTTAATTATTCATACGAAGAATATAACGGTTTAATGGAAGGAAATATCGTAGTTTATTCAAAAGAAAAGCTAATAATCCTAGATAGTGACGATAAATACAATTACATGCAGATGGTATTTAAAAATACTGATGATTATGCAAAATATTTAAACGAAACTAAAGCACAAGATGATGATTTATTCGCTATTGATTGGACTACAGTAGGTTTAGGCGTAAAATTAAATTCAACATTACAATATAATGGTGATTATGTAGTGGAAACGTCTATATTTAATAAATCAAGTATTTCCGATAACATAGACTATATAAAATTCCAAAAACTTCAAAAGATTGAAGAAAAATTCTCCTACGCCGGTCATAACATTAGTGACTTAAGATTTTTACTAAATAATAGTTCAAATGAAGAATATAATTAAATGAAGAATATAATTAAATAAATAATTATTTTTATTTTTATTTTTAATTTCTTTTAATTTCTTTTAAGTTATTCTTAATTTTAATTTTTTATAAAGCATACGTTTAAATTTCAAAGTATACATACTATTTTGTATAAGATTATCGATTATATCAATTATCTATCTTTTATCTTTCATTTTTATTTAAAATTATTTTTAATTATTTTGGTGATAAGTTGTTATATAAAGATTATTGCGAAATTATAGAGAAAATAGAGAAAACTACCAAAAGATTGGAAAAAACAGATTATTTTGTGGAATTAATTAAAAAACTCGATGAGGAAAAAGAAAAATCACGACTTTCAAATAGCCCGAATAATTCTGCCGAAACACTTGCTATATTGTGTAAATTATCGATAGGTAGGGTTTTCGCAGAATATGAAAATAAAGAATTAGGAATAGGCTATAATTTATTAGTTGAAGCTTTTAAATCTGTTGGAATCTCCGAAAAAGACATATACGCTAAAGTAAAGGAAACTGGAGATTTAGGACATTCTGTTGAACTTTTGAAATCCGAAATAAAACAGGTTACACTTTTTCAAACCAAATTAACGGTTGAAGAAGTATATAATTCCCTCAAAAAATTATCTACAATTGAAGGAGCCAGCTCTCAAAAAAAGAAAATAAGAACAATTTCTAATCTTTTGATATCAGCTAACGCTCTCGAAACACGATATCTTGCTAGGCTTATTTTAGAGGATATGAGAATAGGTATGAATATCTCCACGATACTTAGTGCTTTTTCAATTTACTTTAAGATACCAAAGCCAGAGTTAGAAAAAACGTACGCTGTAACAAATGATATTGGAAAAATAGGGGAGCGGCTACTTTCTTACGATGGAAATTACTATGAGAACTTTAAGAAAGACAAGGAATTGCACTTAAAACTATTTAGACCAATAAAACCGATGTTAGCACAATTAACGCCTTCAATAGATGATGCAATCGTGGAAATGGGCGTCCCTCAGTTTGAAACCAAATATGACGGTGCAAGAGTTCAAATCCATAAGAATGGTGAAGATGTTAAGATATACAGTAGAAGACTTGAAGACATAACAAACTCCATTCCTGAAATAGTTGAAGAAGTTAAAAAAATTGATTGTAATCAGCTTATAGTTGAAGGAGAGTGTGTTGCAATAGATGAAAATGGAAAACCTAGACCATTCCAAGATATATTGAGAAGATTCAGACGTAAGTATGATATCGAAAAGATGACTTCGGAAATTAAACTTAGAGTATTTTTATTTGATGTCATATATATGAATGATGAAAGTATAAGCGACTCGTTACATATCCGTCGTGAAAAACTTGAAAAAATACTAAATAAGAAAAATAATTTCGATATTGATGAAAATGGGCAAATTATTACATCTCCAATTGATGAGGTGATAAATCTATCAACCAAATTAATTACAGATGACGTTAAAAAAGCTGAAAAATTCTTTGATTGGTGCTTAAGTATTGGTCATGAGGGTGTTATGATTAAAAATCAGGATGCCTTGTATACTGCAGGTAGCAGAGTAAAAACAATGTATAAATTTAAGCCGACGTTGGATAACTTGGATGTTGTTGTAACCCGTGCCATATTTGGGAGGGGTAAGCGTAAAGATTGGTATGGCTCCTATGAAATTGCAGTACGAGGAGATGGAATTAATGAAAATAACGAAATTGTGGGCATTGAAGGAATTGGGGAGTTAGGTGGAACTTCTTCATCATTTGAAGATTCTGATTTAGAAAATAGTAACTTATATGTTATCGGCCATGTGGGTAGTGGATTAACAGAGGAAAACTTAGAAGAGCTTACCAAAAAAGTAAATGAAATCAAAGAAGCAGATTTAGACGGCGAAGTTATTGTCGAACCTAAAATCGTATTTGAAGTATCTTATGAAGAGATACAAGCTTCTGAAAAGTATGAAATTGGCTATGCACTACGATTTCCGCGTGTAATCAACATAAGATATGATAAAAATATTGACGATATCAATACTGTTGAAGACGTAAAAAGGATATATGCAATTCAAAAAAATAGGAAAAATAAATAATTCCGATGATTGAAAAAATACGGGTTAAAAATTTGATAGACTGGACGGTTTAAATTAGAAAGTTTTATATAGTTATAATTGATAACTAATTGTATTGGTGGATGATGAACGGAGTAGCTTCTGATTTCATGATGATTTTGATCCTACTGACACCAAACTTTTTATTGTAAATATATAGTAACTATTTTATTGTTTTATTTGAAAATAATGGTTATTTAGCTTTTAGCTAATTAGTGAATGATGAATCTTTATCTTCTGATTAACTTAACAATTCATGATGAAAGATGGGCGAGCTGACACTAATTTATTTTCAAAAGAATTATTTATAGAATTTATATAATAAAGTTATAAAATAAAATTATTTTTAAAATTTAAAAAAATAAAAATAGAAAAGTTATATAAATATTATTTTTGTATTATTCTTATATTATTCTTATATTATTCTTATATTATTCTTATATTATTCCTGTATTATTCTTGTTCTGCTTTTAAAAGAACTAAACCGCCGAGTAAATCGCCTTTTTTAATATCTCCATTTGTAGTAGCTAAAAATGTTACGCTATCAATGACTCTTTCGAATTCAAAAGGTACTGGAATTTCCTCCCCTGCTGAAATCACACTACCATATTTGTTAAGTTTGTAGGCAGATTTTATAATTACAGATCTTGGGTCTAAAGCTATTTTTTCAACTTTTATCTCAGTGATATCTCCTTTTTTTACTTTGATATCTTCGTCTGCGATTAATAAAACTTTATCCCCAATTAATTCAAAGTGTAAATTTGCATCTTTAATATTTTTTTCGCTCAATTCGCCTTCAATCTTCTTTATTTTACCAATTATTCTAAACATTACAATTCACCTTACTTGTTAAATTATAAATAAGACATTAATATTTTAATTCCATAATTAGTAATCAATAATTACTAATGTATTATTTTGTAATACATTATCTATTTTAATTCATTTAATTATATTATAGTTAAACATTTTATAGTTTTTGATATAATTTGAGATAAATGCTTTATTGAATATTATGATAGTAAAATAGCCAGGTATAAAACAATTGAACAAGATAATTTAATTAAAATAAATTTTATATGAAAATTGAATAATTGTTTAAATAAAAAAGGTAGGATATACGTATCCAGTAAGAAAAATGGGATACATATGCAATTTATTTAAACATTACCCATAAAGAATATTATGTATTGTTGTATATATCAAAAATTTTTTTATAAATATAGGTATTCTTATAGGTATAATTAATTATTTTACATTTGTATGACATATTGTGGTAGGATAATATGCCTTACATATGATTATGATTATCATAGTTAATATATAATCACTATTTGAAATTTTAAATATGTGAAATTAACTAAAAAAAATGATTAACAAAAGATAATAGTATAATAATCTTTATATGATTATTATGCTTCTCTTGCATCAATTCTTGCTTTAATTAATTTCAAACGGAAGAAGTTTTCTCTTTCCATTTCATCTAATCTCATTGAAATGTACTTTTTGGTTTCGTCCATTCTTGGAATTACAACGTATTCAAGAGCGTTAACTCTTCTCTTTGTTGTAATAATTTCCTGAGCTAACATCTTGATGGATGTCTCAATTTCTGCAAGTTCTGCAATAAGTTGAAGAGCTTCTTCGAAATTACTTGCTGCTTCATCTAATTTTGCTGATGTACTGTAAGGGCTGTACCCTCTTGTTGATATATCTCTTTTAACGTTGTTTATTTCGAAAGCAGGTACTGAAATACCCATAACGTTTCTCATATCTACGTCAAGTTCGATGTTATCGTTTTTAGCAGCAAATGAAGCCTCTTTAACTGACAAAGTACCCATAACAGCTTGAGCCATTATTAAGTCTTTGTAAGCTTTAGCAAGTGCATCGTTTACCTTTTCCCTTATTCCAGAAGCTTGATTCAAAATATCAAAAAATTCCATCATAAGAGCGTCTCTTTTTTGTTTCAAGAGTTTGTGCCCTTTTTCGGCTAATTTGATTTTTGTTTTCAATTTTAATAATTCCATCCTTGTAGGGTTAACTTGTGCCATATTATCCCCCGATAAAAATTTGTAATAATTAAATTAATGATTGGATAATTGAATTAACACACTTATTAATAGCTAATTAGTGACTAATTAATAATTAATTAGTGGTTAATCAATTTATTCATTAATTAATTATTTTCTGAAATTTGGGTGGTATTTTTCGATTAAGTCTTCAGAGATTCTCTTAAGCTCTTCCATAGGTAAGATAGCTAAGATATCCCATACATAGTCGAGTGTTTCCTCGATGTTTCTGTCTTCGTCTACGCCTTGTGTTACAATTCTGTCTTCGAAAGCTTGAGCGAATTTTAAGTAAGCTCTGTCTCTGTCTGTAAGTGCTTCTTCCCCTACAACAGCAACTAAGTCTCTTAAACCTCTACCTTCTGCGTAAGCAGCGTAAGCTTGGTTAATAACTTTTGAGTGGTCGTCTCTTGTTTTTCCTTCGCCGATACCGTTACCCATTAATCTGGATAATGAAGGTAAAACGTCTACTGGTGGGTAGATACCTTTCCTGTTCAATTCTCTTGACAATACAATCTGACCTTCGGTAATGTAACCGGTTAAGTCTGGGATTGGGTGGGTAATATCATCGTGAGGCATTGTTAAAATAGGTATCTGAGTAACTGTTCCTTGTTTACCTTTAACTCTACCAGCTCTTTCGTATAATGAAGCTAAGTCGGTGTACATGTAACCTGGGTAACCTCTTCTACCTGGAACCTCGTTTCTTGCTGCTGCAATTTCTCTTAAAGCTTCACAGTAGTTTGTTAAGTCTGTTAAGATAACTAAAACGTGCATTCCTTTTTCGTAAGCTAAGTATTCAGCTGTGGTTAAAGCAATTCTTGGTGTGATGATTCTTTCAATAGCTGGGTCGTCAGCTAAGTTAATGAAAACAACTGCTTTTTCTAAAGCTCCTGTTTTTCTGAACTCTTCGATGAAGTAGTTTGATTCTTCACTTGTGATACCCATTGCTGCGAATACAACCGCGAACTGTTCTCCTTCTCCCCTAACTTTAGCTTGTCTTGCAATCTGAGCAGCTAACATGTTGTGAGGTAAACCTGAACCGGAGAAGATAGGGATTTTTTGACCCCTAACTAATGTGTTAGTACCGTCGATAGTTGAAATACCTGTTTGAACGAAAGCGTTTGGTGAAGCTCTTGATACAGGGTTTAAAGGTGAACCGTTAATATCGATTTTTTCTTCAGAAATGATTTCTGGACCTTTATCGATTGGTTTACCTGCACCATCGAAAACTCTACCTAACATATCCATTGAAACGCCTAATTTAGCTGTTTCGCCTGTGAATCTAACTTTTGTTTCGCTAGTGTTCAAAGCTGTTGTACCTTCAAATACCTGAACAACTGCTACTTCTTCGTTAGCTTCCAAAACCTGTCCTGTTCTTTTTTCGCCGTTTGGTGTTGTGATATCTACGATTTCCCCGTATGAAACACCTTCGATTCCTTCAATAACCATTAAAGGACCAGCAATTCTTGAAACTGATGTATACTCTATGGTTTTTTGCATTGCATCCATAATAACCCTCCTTAATTTAATAGGTTATTTTGTTTGTTATTTTGTATTTTTAATTTAATATTTTCCTTAATATTACAATTAAACAATTAAACAATGGAAATAGATTAATTCAATATATCAAATAATTCAATATATTTCATTATATCTACAATTCCGTCTAAATTCATAATCTAACGCAATTAATACAGCAATTAAATTTTAACCATTATATTAATTATATTAACTAAATTAATTAGATTAATTAGATTAATTTGCTTAATTCAGCGTCCATTTTTGAAATCATTTCTGGAGCTTTTTTGTTTAAAAATTCCTGTTCTTCAACATACTTCATTCTTGCAATATCTGCTTTAACAGTAACTTTTGAGATTTCTGCTGGGTTTGCACCTTTTGCAACTGCGTCAAGAGCTTTGTTGTAGTATGTCATAATAACTTTTAACATTGTGTACTGTTTCATAGGTGAACAGTAGCTGTCAATTTCGTTGAAAGCATCTTGTTGTAAGAAGTCTTCTCTTAACATTCTTGCAATTTCTAAGATAACTCTTTCTCTTTCAGGTAATGCGTCAGGACCAACTAATTGAACGATTTCTTGTAACTCTGCTTCTTTTTGGAGCAAGTTCATAGCTTCGTCTCTTAAAGCTCTCCAGTCTGCACTTGTGTTTTCTTTCCACCATCCTGCGATATCGTCGATGTACAAGGAGTAACTTGTTAACCAGTTGATAGCAGGGAAGTGTCTTCTTCTTGCCAAGTTAGCGTCTAACGCCCAGAATACCTTAACGATTCTCAAGGTGTTTGAGGTAACTGGTTCAGAGAAGTCACCACCAGGAGGGCTAACTGCACCAACGATACAAACGAATCCTTTTCTGTCATCGCTACCTAAACAGTCAACTCTACCAGCTCTCTCGTAGAACTGAGCTAATTTTGATGATAAGTATGCAGGGTAACCTTCTTCACCAGGCATTTCTTCCAATCTACCAGAAATCTCTCTCATTGCTTCTGCCCATCTTGATGTTGAGTCAGCTGTTAATAAAACACCGAAACCCATATCTCTGAAGTACTCTGCAATTGTGATACCTGTATAAACTGAAGCTTCCCTAGCAGCTACCGGCATGTTTGATGTGTTCGCAATTAATACGGTTCTGTCCATCAATTTGTTTCCTGTTTTTAAATCGTCTAAGTGTGGGAACTCTTCGATAACCTCAGTCATCTCGTTACCTCTTTCACCGCAACCGATGTAAACCACAATGTCCACGTCTGACCACTTAGCCAATTGGTGTTGTGTAACTGTTTTACCACTACCAAATGGACCAGGGATAGCTGAAGCACCACCTTTTGCTAAACCAAAGAATGTGTCTTCTACCCTTTGACCAGTGATTAAAGGAATTACAGGAGGTAATTTCTCTTTGTTTGGTCTTGGTTGTCTTACAGGCCATTTTTGCATCATGATAACGTCTTTGTCACCGTTTGCTGTTTCTACAACTGCTACGGTTTCTTCAACGGTAAATTCGCCTTCTTTGATTTCCTTGATTGTACCGTTAACGTTTACAGGCACCATGATTTTGTGTACGATTGAAGCTGTTTCCTCAACTGTACCAATGATGTCTCCACCTACAACTTTGTCGCCAACTTTTGCAGTTGGTTTGAAGCACCATTTTGCATCTCTTGATAAAGAAGGTACACTTACCCCTCTTGGGAGGTAAATTGAGTTTGTAGCATCTTCAATTGCGTTTAATGGTCTTTGAATACCATCGTACATTGCTTTTAACATACCTGGACCTAATTCAACTGAAAGCGGAGCACCTGTTCCTTCTACAGGTTCTCCAGGTTGCATACCAGCTGTTTCTTCGTAAACCTGGATAATAGCTTCATCTTCAGTCAACTGAATAATTTCCCCAGTTAATCCTTCGTTACCTACTTTAACAACTTCGTACATCTGTGAGCCTTTCATACCTTCAGCAACAACAACAGGACCGGCGATTTTAGTAATTTTACCGACGACCATTTTTTCACCTCAAATGAATGGAATAGTTGTCTAATTCCATCGAAAGAGCATTTATTAATTATTTTTTTTAATAATGTTCGATTAATATTAATTATTATATTAAATAGAATACAATAAATCTATATTTTTTTATTATTCTATATCATTATTGTATAAATTAAGTTATAAGTATTATATTTGTTTCTTTTGGAATTACAATGGAAATTAAGCTTGTTACAATATTGTTACAATATTATTATAATAATATCATTATTATAGATATTATCAATATCGTTAATATTATTATTTAAGCTCAACACCAACTGCATTTCTCACGAGTACTTTAACAGGGTCGTTTTCCCTTACAATTGGACCTTTTTTATCAGGAACTTCAACGATTGTGGTTTTCATTCTTGATATTGAATCTCTGATTGATTCACCAATTCTTTCGGTTGTAACGATTAATCCTATTTCTTTGTTTTCTTCGAGTTTAGTAATTGCTTCGAGTGCTTCGTCAGTGTTTGAAACATCATACACTTCTGTAAGACCAGCAAGCCTGAACCCTGTAATCATGTCGGAGTCTCCAACTACACCTATTTTCATTTTATCACTCACTCATTAATTGCCTTTTAATGCGTTATTGCACGATAATTAAGCCATTAATTTTCTGATGTCTGTAGCGGATAATCCTTCAATTTTTCCTTTAATAATAATTTTTAATTTTCTTATTTCAGCTTCTTTTGAAGTGATTAATCCAATAATTGGCCCTACACCAAATGGCTGTCTGAGAGATAGCTTTTTACCAGTTGAAACTACGTAATCGTCAAATACTTTCTCAAATTCGTAGATTGAATTGGTTTTTTGGTATTCTTCGAGAGCGTGTGTTAACAATGGAGCGTATTTAGTACTATCTAAACCACTAATTACACCATCGATTGAGTCAGCTTCTGCGAGTTCTTTTAATTTCCATGAAGCAAGTTCGTAACCTGTTTCAGTAACGTATTTTAAAACTATTTCTGAGGATAATTTATCAGCTTTACCTTTTAAGATAACTTTCAAGTTTTCTACGTCGATTAATGTACCCACATATTCCTTGAATAAGTCTTTTTCAGTTCCGTTGATTGATACGTTTTTCCAGAGATTTTCAAGAATAAATTTGTCTAAAGCCAATTCCATTGTTGTTAATCTTTTGGTTTGTTCGTAGTCAGTTAATCCTTCTGAAAGTAATTTTGAAAATTCGTAACCTTCCAAGCTACTTGCAAGTTCTTCTACGGATTTTGTTTCGCATAACTCTCTTAATTTATCCTTTAAACTTCCGAGAGGTACTAATAATGAATATGTTTGTTCAGCATTTAAGCCTACAAATTTAGCTCTTAATAATGTTTTAATGTTTTTAACATCAAACTTCATTTCAAATAATTTTAAGATTTTCTTTGCACCTTCTGGTGACATGTGTGCGAGAGCCTCGTACAAATGAGCTAAATGTGTGTCTAACGCCTTTTCAGCAAATGTTGGGTCGTTTTCATTACCTAATGCATCTAATAAGTAAGGTCCGTAATCACTATCTTCTAATTGGTTGATTAATTCAGTTGTTCCTGCTGATTCGATTAACTCGTTTATTTTATTTTCATCGAGTAATCTAGATTCCATACTTCTAACTCTTGCGTTAACGTAAGCGTATGGTGCAGTTTCTGAAAGATATCTAATTAAATAGATAATAATAACCATAAAGACAATAATAAAGCCAAGAACCAACAATGTGATAAAGACATCAGGTGAATTCATAAAGTTTTCAATTAATGATACTGCATCATTCATCTAAACCACCTTGCACCTTTTTATCTTAATTTCCTAATTCTAGTTTTGTGCGTATTTTGAACAAATTACAATTGCAAATTATAATTAAATTATAATTAAATTACAATTAGAATAATAAATCTGCTATTTTTGCTCTTACACTATCTAAATTTCTTTTGAATGTTGATTCAAGACTGTTGTCGGATACTTTTGTACCATCTGCTGATTTAACAATACATCCGCCGATTATGTCGATTGGTTCGCCTTTTTTCAAGACTGTTACAATGTTCAATTTTTCTTCGACTTCTTTTTCGAGTTTCCACAAAGTTTCGTCACCGATTAATTCGAAGTCATTTTTGTTCATTTCGAGTGTCAATTCTCCGCCACCGATTGAGAGAACGCCTTTAATTACCATACCTGTTAAGATGTCTTTGTATTCATCTTTTTGAGGTAATTTCATTAAATCTTCCTCTAATTTTTCGAGTGTCATTTGAATTGTATTTTCTCTTTCTTCAAGCAATTTCTTTTTTGAGGATAATCTTGCATCAGCTAAAATTCTGTTTTCAGCCATTTCTGCTTCTTTTTCTCCTTTTCTAAGAATAGCTTGCTTTCTTTTTTCAGCTTCTTCTTTAGCTTCTGCGATTGTTGCTTCGTATTTAGCTTGTGCGTCAGCTACGATTGAATCAGCTTTTATTTTTGCATCTTCTTTAATTTTGGAAGTTATCTTTTCCGCTCCCATATTTACACCTTTAATAATTATTTGTAAGATAAATTGGGATATTTCCTAATTTTAATTTCGATTTCGTTTAGCTAATTACAATATACCATATACACTATACAATATACAATTGCAAATTTACAATAATTGTTATAACTCTTCAAATTTAAAATAAAATAATAATAAATGAATATTATTTTATTTTATCATCGATTATTGAGTTATTTGATTGTATTTGAGCTTTTTTTCGAAATTAAGTATTGATTTACAGTTGATTAATTAGATATTTGCTAATTTACTATTATTTAATTTACAATATCTAATTTACAATATCTATTTTTGATTTAGATTCGTGTTTATTGTTTATTCGTACTAATTACTTCTTAAGATACTTAGAACATGATACCGAGCATGATTAAGATAGCAATTAATAAACCGAAGATAGCGAATGTCTCTGACATAACAGCTAAAACTAAACCTCTACCCATAACTGATGTATCTCTTGCTGTAGCACCGATTGCACCAGCTGCGGTAATACCCTGACCAATACCTGAAAGACCAGCGAAACCTACACCTAAACCAGCACCGATTGCTGCAATTGTTTCAGCACCTGGTCCAGTGAACACTTGAACTAATAAAAGGATTGATACTAATAAACCGTAGATAGCCTGTGTTTCCGGAAGTACGGAGAAAACCATAGCCCTACCGAAAATACTTGCATCTTCTGAAACTGCACCCAAACCGGCTGCTGCTGCAATACCTTGACCGATAGCTGATAAACCAGCTAAACCAACGCTCGCACCTGCTGCTAACATTGCCCATTCAGGAGCTGTTTTGAAAACGAATAATATTAAAATCGCAACTAAGAAACCGTAGAGACCTTGTGTCTGCGGTAACGCTTGGAATACGATAACTTTACTGAATTGTTTTGGGTCTTCTGCTAAGACACCTGCACCACTTGCTCCAGTGATACCTGCACCTATACCTGAACCTAAACCTGCAATACCTACTGCTAAACCAGCACCTATAGCTCCGAGTAATAATGGATTTTCAAATACCATCATAAACACCTCAATTTTTTACGGATGTAATGATTATCGAGATTATCGATTGATTATCAATTTTTTTTATTATTTTTAATATTTATATTATGATTTAACTAATTTAATACTATAATTAATTCATTAATAAGCTATTTCTTAACAAGATTATTAGCAAAATATTTATTAATTCATTAATTATTCAGTGTACTCTTTTTTAGCTTTAAATGGAATAAATTTCTTTCCACCGCCTTCGTAGAATTGTCCGAAGAATTCCACATAGTGAAGTCTTAATGAGTGGATGAATGAACCTAAACCATTCATTGAGAAGTTAAATGCGTGTCCACCAATGAGCATTAACACAGCTAAGATAACACCTACAACAGGTACTGATTTGTCGAGTAAACCTGCCATAATGTTTACAGCCATTGCTAAACCACCGGTTGATAAACATAAAGCCAAAAGCCTTGCGTAAGATAACACGTTACCTAAGAAACCTGTAATATCTAAAGCACCTAACATTGCGTCGAGTACTCCGCCGTTTTTAAATCCTTTGTACATGCTTAATAACATAACTGGCACTAAAACGCCTACTGTAACCATTCCATTACCTGTAAGTGACGTAAATATAATCGCAAGGATTAATAACATCCACATACCTTGGTTTAAGAATGCGTCAAGGAAACCAACGTTTTTAAGTGTATCTTTGAATCCAAGGTACATACCTACAAACAAGTGAGCTATACCCAATATGATTGAGAATAACAAAATAGCTATAGGACCATTGTTGATTGAAACACCAAAGAACTCGAATAATGGACTTGCTTCGCTAATGTAAACGCTTGCACCTAATGGATTAACCAATGCAAGTGCTGTTTGGAATATATCAAATCCTAAGAACTGTAATGCAAAGTCACCTAAGTAGCTTCCAGTTAAAATACCTGCAACTATTGTAACAATACCAGATAATTTTAAAATGTAACCTAAGTTATAAGCACCTTCACTTACCTTACCGATTCTATGTTGTAATATTAAACCTGCTATAGTGAGTAATACACCGTAGAAAGCATCTGTTAACATGATACCATAGAACAATATGAATGTAGGTAACAATAATACTGTTGGGTCAATTTCATTATATTTAGGCATTGAGTACATTTCTGTTAACATCTCAAATGGTTTAAAGAATTTTGAGTTGTTTAATTTAACAGGAATTTCTGATTCATCTACGTCAGGTTCGTCAATTTCAACTACAGCATAGCCTTCGGAAGCACTTTCGATAATTTCCTTAGCTTTGTTTACGTCAAATTTAGGAGCCCAAGCTTCGACTAAATAGGTTCTTTCAGTCATACCCATTGATGAGTAAGATTCAGCCCTATCTTTTTCATTTTCTAATATTTCATATGTAACGAGTAATTCATCGTTCCATTTTTTGCCTAATGCTTTTAATTTGTCGACAGTTGACTTGATTTCGCTTTTAACGGTGTTTAATTCGCTAACTGCGTTATTCAATACACTTGAAGGTGTACCTTCTGCATTAATATCAAATCTGTCAAAACCGTGTTTTCTGAGTTCTGCGCCTGCAACTTCAGCATAGTCTTTTAACATTGCGATTATTACAGGTAATTTCTCAGTTTTGCCGTCTTCGTCAATAAAAGTCTTGCCAGCTGCAATGGATATACATCCTTCGGTTAACTGGTCCAAGTCTGCTTCGAATTCGCTAAATACCGCTTTATTTAAAATACCTGCTGTTACGTAGGTGTATTCGCCCATTCCGAGGTCTTTGATATCATAATCAAAGTCGGTTAAGTAACTAACATTTTCTTTTAAATTTTCAAGTGCGGTTTCTTTGCTTTCAAGTTCTGATAACCTGGCTGCGGGTTCTGATACTTCGCTTTCAACGCTGTTTACAACATTTTCAACATAATTCAATGCTTCCTCTGCGGATTCAAAGGTTACGTTTTTCTTTGTAGGTAACACAGGGTTTAACATAGTACCTAATGTTACTTTTTCTTTGTCTGCAACGTTTGAGAACAAATCAAGTGTTTTATTCACTTTTATCATAAGTGAAGCTACATTTCTACCGTATTCTGCAGATGATGATGATTTAACAATTGTTTTCCATTCAGCATCTTCTAATTTGGCAGTTAAATCGTAAAGCTCCACGAGCCCGCTTTTATGGAGTTGTCTAACAACAGCATCCACTTTTTCATCCAAGATGACAGCCCTAATTTTGCTCATTCTTGCGGGTCTCAATAAAACCACCTTTTAATTGAATAATAGATAATTTTTATTGGTAATTACTTATTACAATTACATATATTCGTTATAAATGTTTATTACAAATGTTTATTTAAATTTCATATAATTTAAATTTAAATGTTCATCCATTATAAATTTAGCATTTATTGTAAATATAATATCAGTTGTAATTTGTAATCTAATAATCAATATAATATAACAATTTTATAATAATAATTCATTATTCAAATTGCATAACGTCTTCCAATCTTATTGATAAGATTTTCACTTTTGCAAGTGATGAAACTTCTGCAACTTTTTTATTTTCGTTAGCAACTATACAGTCAGCTTCTTCTTTAGCCTTAGCTTCAGCTTTAGCAACCATTTCTGTAACAGTTTGGTCAGCTTCTGCCTCAACTTCTGAGATAATTTTCTTGCCATCAATGATAGCTTGTGCTTTTATCCCTTCAGCTTTTTTGTTAGCTTCGTTTATAGCATTTACAGCTTCATTTTCTGTATGCTTTATTTCCTTAATGGTATCTATAGCACTCACAGAATAACCTCCTTTAAGAATATTTAGTATATCCCCTACACTAACTATATATAATTTGTTATTGTTTGAACTTTCAAAGTGTGAAAACTCGATTATTAATAACATTGCGTAATAATACTATACAATATTAAATTTAACGTTTATACGATAGCCATAATCATAAATAGTCGGAATATTACGATTTTACAATTAATTGCAATATAGTATTACACTATAATATTACAATATATTATTATAACATACCATTACAATTTGTAACGAAATATTGAGACATTACAATCAAATTTATAATTATTAATCGTGAAGTTAAATTGTAATACTCATACTTTATTATACCTATTTTAATAGTTTTGTACGAGATTGAGAGTTATTGAATATGCTTTATGCACGAAACATTCTAGTTTTTTATTTTTATTTAGTATATTGTTAATTAATTTGTTAATTAATAATTAATAACCATGTAAATTGTATATGGTATCTACTAAATTCTAAGCATTAACATTGGCAAAAATCGCCAATAATACTATCTAATATATAGTATCACATAATGTCATAACTACATATTATTTTCTTGTATTAATACATTACAGAATTTAGGAATAATATACACCAATTAACAGATATAGGTTAGGTATTACATCTAAATAAGTAGATAAATCAATCTAACATAAGTTTACTACTTAAATATTTTTCCCAATATTATATATCAATTTAATATATAATTGTTATATACCCAATTCTGAATTGTTACAGTTTAATTGGATGTAATAGGTTATTATAAATAGTTATTATATAAATTTTATATAAATTTCATACAATTATTATGTAAAATATTAGTAAGAATTGTAATATCAAAATATTTAATTTATAAATTTATATATATGTAATCATCGAAAGCAAATAGAAAGACATATAAAACAAAAAAATTTTAAAGGAACTTATGTAGTCCTATACACTTAATATCAGTTATTGCAAGTTATTTTTACATTTAAATTATTTTAATGACTATTTTTAATGAATAATTTATAATACTCAAAAAAAACTATTTTTCAGATGTTTTATGTATTACCCACCAAACTTTACAAAAATAATATATTTCGACAATTGTATAATTAAAATACAACACTGTGCGAAATACTTATATATTAGATAATTAATAGTAGGAAATGATACAATTTGTCATTATTAATCATGATGAATTATTGATTGTATAATGTAGAATATAGTGGTTAGTGGTTATGTGCAATTGAATAGTAAAGTGGTGAATTCGAAAGTACATGTAATGTTATATTAATCATAGAATTCAAAATTATTATTGATGGTAATAAATTGTAGAAAATTTCAATATTGATATTGTGGTTAATCAGTTTGAAGTTTGAATATTATAAATTAATAGATTAATATATAATAAATTATTAAATTAGTAAAATTAAATACTGGTAAAACGATATTTTGGGTGAAATCGTGAAAACTGGGGATAAATACATATTATTGGAAAAAATGAGTCCTCTTCAAAAAGAAGCACTAGATAACCCTGAAAAGTTTTGGGGCGAGCAGGCCAAATGTTTAGATTGGGAAAAAACTTGGTCTAAAGTATTAAATTGGGATTACCCGAATGCAGAATGGTTTGTAGGCGGAAAATTAAATGCTTGCTATAACTGTGTAGATAGGCATATTAAAGGCAATAGAAGAAACAAAGCGGCAATAATTTGGGAAGGAGAAGACGGCAGTTGTGAAGTGCTTACATACTATGAATTATACAGACAAGTGAATATGTTTGCAAATGTACTTCAAAACTTGGGCGTAGAAAAAGGAGACGTAGTTGCCATATATATGCCAATGATGACAGAAGCTGTTGTAGCAATGCTTGCTTGTGCAAGAATTGGGGCAGTACATAACACAGTATTCTCAGGTTTCTCTTCAGAAGCACTTTCGGAGAGAATAGACAATTCAAAAGCAAAAGTACTGGTTAGTACGAATACACTATATAGACGTGGTAAAAAAATAGATTTAAAGGGCATTGTAGATAAATCAGCTTTAAACTGTAACTCATTAAATAACGTAATTTACGTACCTAGGGGAGACGAAGATATCGCACTTTCATTTGGTAGAGATTACCTCTGGGACGAATTAATGGCAGGAGCACGTAATAGAGTTGAGCCTGAAATAATGGATTCAAATGACCCATTGTTTATATTATATACTAGTGGTACAACAGGTAGCCCTAAAGGTGTAGTTCACGCTACAGGTGGCTATTTAACTTATGCTACTAAAACAATGGACTGGACATGGGGTATTGAAGATACTGATGTATTTTGGTGTACTGCAGATATCGGATGGATTACAGGACACTCCTATGTAGTATATGGTCCTCTTTCATTAGGTTCAACGATTGTAATTTACGAAGGTGCGATTGATTATCCAGAACCTGATAGACTTTGGAAAATTATCGAAAAGCACGGTGTAACCATATTATACACTGCACCTACTGCAATCAGAATGCTCATGAAATACGGTGAAAAATGGGTTAAAAACCATGATTTGTCCACACTTAGACTTTTGGGTACTGTGGGAGAGCCAATTAACCCAAGAGCTTGGAAATGGTACTATTCAGTAGTCGGAGATAAAAACTGTCCAATTTGTGACTGTTACTGGCAAACTGAAACTGGTGGACACGTTATTTATCCACCAAATGGTATTCAAACAATTCCTTTAAAACCAGGATCTGCAACGTTTGCAGGAGTGGGCATTGAAGCTGATATCGTAGATAAAGATGGTAAAAGCGTTCCACCAAATACTAAAGGTAATTTAATTATCAAAAAACCATGGCCGGGTATGTTAAAAGGTTTATGGAACGACCCTGAAAGATACAAAGCTTCATACTGGAATAAAATACCTGGAGTATTTGCTACATCCGATTACGCTATTAAAGATGACGATGGATACATATGGATATTGGGAAGAGCTGACGAGGTACTCAATGTAGCAGGTCATAGGATAGGTACTGCAGAGCTTGAACACGAGTTAGTTTCAAATCCGATGGTTGCAGAGTCCGCAGTTATTGGTAAGCCTGATGAAGTTAAAGGAGAAGTACCTGTTGCTTTCGTAACGCTTAATCCGGAATATGTTGGTAGACCTAAGGAAGAGCTTAAAAAAGAGCTTATTCAGTATATAAGAGATACAATGGGACCTATTGCTATTCCTTCAATAATCTTCTTCGTTAGCAAAATGCCTAAAACCCGAAGTGGTAAAATTATGCGTAGAATTCTTAAAAAGTTGGTTGTTGGCGAAGAAATAGGGGACATAAGTACCCTTGAAGATACAACTAGCGTAGATGAAATAAAACAGCAATTAAAAGGTTCTAAAACATTTAATAAATAAAATAAACTTATTTTTTATTTTTATTTTTATTTTTATATTATTATTCTTTTATTATTCTTTTATTATTCTTTTATTATTCTTTTTGTATTGTTATTATGAAATAACATTTATTTTAAAATAATATTACGAAATAGTTAGATTTTATGAAATAATAATATAATATATCATAAAATACATAAAAACCCAAATTATAAATTTTATAACGTATACGAATAAACAGAGTATAAAATAGAAATTAAGTCCTTTATTCGTTTCCTAAATTAGATATTAACCTTTTTAAATAATCTTTCAATTTGGATTCTTCGTCATCTGAAAATCCAGATAATATCATTTTTGTTTGGGCGTTACATTTTTCGAAACCTTTTTCTTTAAGTTCTAACCCTTTTTTAGTCAAATAAATTAATTTAACTCTTGAATCATTTTCATCAAAAACTCTTTCGATAAGCTCCTTTTTTTCTAAATGATCAATTAAGTTAGAAACAGATGAAGCCTTGATGCCCAAATAACGCTGTATTTCTGATTGAGTTATGCCGTCTTTATACCATAAGACTTCTAAAACATTAAATTGTGAGCCAGTAACCCCTAATTCTTTGAATGATTGGTTACATTTTTTGCATAATTCGGTCTTAATGGAATAAAGCAAGTGATTAATTGAATTATTTTCGCTCCTTTCGGGTAATTTAGTCATAGTATAACCTCTAATCATATCATCATATTTACAACATTGAAATTAAAAATATGAAAATTAAAATTCATACTGTTATGTCACGTTAGTAGTATTGTAGTATATTGTTTCGTACATTATTTAGCATGTTGTTCGTACATTATCATATTATTAGCATATTATTTAGTATATTATTTAGTATATTATTTAGTATATTATTTAGTATATTAAATATATTTAGCACAGATTTAAATATATAACAATTATGGATATTAATCATGTTTTGAATAATATTATATACTTATATATTTAAAGTTTTTAATATATTAGTATTTGCTAACTAATTTAGATATAGGCATATGTTATTAATATAATATACTGTTATATCCCCATATAATACCCATATGTTACATACCTATTATATATTTATCCATGAATGTGAATAGATAAATTAATATACTAGTTCTTAGATATCTAATATTATAATATTATTAGATATCTAATATTAGATATATAAAATTAACATATCTAAAAGTATAATAATTAATTAAATTTATCAAAAACACGTTAAAACAAATATCAAAAATAAAAACTAAATAGTGAAAAATTGAAATATTTGTATGTGGTGAAAGTTATGGATTTAAAAAAATGGTACACTAGATTATCAAAAAATCAAAAAAATAGATTATATTTACAAATCGGAGCTTTGATTCCACTTTTAGCTTTAGGAATGACTGGAAGAATGGTTGTTTTAATACTATTATTTCCATTCATGCTATTACTTGGACCGATTTGGTGCGGATGGATTTGTCCGATGGGGACATTGCAAAGAATTTCTGGATTATTGGGAAAAAAATTGTTTGGAAATAAACACAATAACTTTATAAGCAAAAAAACACATGAAAAATTGAAATATGTAAAGTATTTCATGCTATTCGGAATGATGGGCTTTGCAGGATACTACATTTTAATATTAAACGGTACAATAGACTTTGTAATATCCGTATTCATGGCAACGGTTGTAATTGGTGTAATATTATCATTATTTAACGAAAGGGTATACTGTAGATATTTATGTCCTGCAGGGGCAATGATGGGACTTACAAACTTGATTAAGCCAAGAACAATTAAAAGGGATGTAGATAGTTGCGTAAGCTGTTCAAAATGTGATAAATCTTGTCCGATGGGAATCAATGTATCAAAAACTACAGAAATAAGAAATCCTCACTGTATATCCTGTAATGCTTGTGTGGATAGCTGTCCAATAAACGATGCTTTAAGCGTAAAATGGGATAAAAAGATTAAAAATATTAAAGAAAAAGTAATAAAGTAACATACTAAAATAAAGTATAATAAAATAAAGTATAATAAAATAATAAAAATAAATACAAATTAAAAAATAATAATTTTATCTATTTTTTAGTAATTTATCTATTGTAAGCATAATTCAATTTTTTTTCAATTAAATTAGATAATAAGGAAACTGTAAAGATTACCGATAAATAAACTAAAGCTATTACGATATAAACTTCAAAAGGACTCGCTGTTTTTGTATATATTAACTGTCCCACCCTAGTCAACTCCGTTATCGCAATTACCGAAACTAAGGAACTTTCTTTTATTATTGTGGAAAACGAATTCATAAGTGAAGGCATTGAAATACGGATGGTTTGGGGAATAATTACATATACCAAACTTTGTACTTTATTCATTCCTAATGATGAACATGCGTCCCATTGACCTTTTGGGATGGATAATAGCGAAGCTCTGACAATTTCAGATATGTATGCTCCGCCATTTAAGGATAACCCCAATACACCTGCTGTTGTATTGTCCATTACGATACCTATCGAAGGTAAACCATAGTATATAAAAAATAGCAATATTAACAAAGGTACGCCCCTAAATGTTTCTACATAAGCCCTAAAGAATAAATCAAGAACTTTGGGAATATTTAAAGCTCTTAATATGCCCACAACGTGTGCAATTATAATTGCAAGTATAAACGATAAAAAAGCGATTTTTAAGGTAATTACTAGCCCCCAAAAAAGTGCTGGCAAATTGTACAACAATATTATGTCAAAATTCATATATTTACACCCGGATATAAATTAAAATAACATTGAATTAAAAATAAAAAATAAGGTATTAAAATGGTAATTATTAGTTAGTTATTAGTTAACTGTTAAATTAAATATTAATTATTCGAATGAAAGCCATTTTTCTTTTATTTCGTCGTATTTACCGTTTTCTTTCAATGTGTTAATTGCTTCATTCATTTTTTGAGTTAATTCTTTAGCACCAGCTTTTTGAACTGTGATAACATTTACAGGGTTAATTGTAATGTTGGTAGTTTTTACATTTTGGTACTCTTTCATTTGAGTGAGTGCGTAAGCCTGACCTACAATAACAGCGTCGACTCTACCGTTTTCTAAGTCAATGAATGCTTCAGGGTTGTAATTGTATGTTTTAACCTCTTTAACGCCTTCAAGTTTTTCTGCAGTATCTTGTGAGCCAGTCCCTAACTGTGCACCTACGATTTTACCTTCTAAATCAGCTAATGATTTGATTGAGTCGGTATTTTTGTTAACAACAACTACGTCTGTTAAAGCATAGTATGGTTCACTCATCTCTACATTTTCAGCAGCAGTCTCTCTTTCAGACATACAGGTAATTAATGTATCGTAGTCGCCTTTTGAAAGACCGCCAAGTAAAGCAGGCCATTCTGCGTCTATTATTTCAACTTTTACACCTAATTCTTCACCAAGAGCATTTGCAAAGTCGATGTCGAAACCTTCGAATTCACCAGTTTTTGCGTTTCTTGATTCAAATGGAGGGTATGCAGCACAAAGACCAACTCTCAATACGCCAGTATCTTGAACATTTTTCCAAGACATATCAGCGTTTGTATCGTCAGATTTTTGTGTATTGGTGGACGTACATCCTGAAAATACCAATACTAAGCTTAATAAGCCTAATACCACTAACGTAAGTTTTTTATTCACCATTTCACCATTAAGTTTTTTAATAGGGTTGTATTACAATATATGAATTTGATTTGCCGTTATTGTATATATAAATTGTTATACTTAGTTATTAGTATATTTTATAGGTATTAAAAAACTTAATATAATACTACTATAAAAAAATGGATAAAAAAGTGTTTTAACATCAGCCAATAGTTTAAAAAATAGCAATAAAAAAATAAGGTTTAAATTGCAATGGAAATTAAAATAAAATACAATAAAATACAATAAAATACAATAAAATACAATAAAATACAATAAAATACAATAAAATACAATAAAATACAATAAATTTATTATAATAAACTTTTTAAGTATTTCAAGGATTCTTCCACATCATTTTCATCTATTGCAACATACTTCATAGAAATTTGATTAGCTTCCAACATATTTATTAATTCATCCATGAAAATACCTTTTTCAGAAATAAATTCCATTTTATTTATTTTTTCATTCATGTTTGAATTACTTGAGAATCCACCCCATTCTGAACCAGAACAGGTCTTGTAAATACCACAACTTGGACTACCATCTACGCCAACCAATAAATCAATCGTATAGCCATTTTCTTTGTAGTTCATGATTTGCTGGATTACGGGTTTTAACATATTTTGAGATTGTTCTCTAAAATGAGGGGTGTCAAATTGTTCCTTTACATGCCCCCATCGTTTGATACCATACATGATAGTTTCAGGACAAGGTAATTGGATTATACCATAGTTAGCATCCATTAAGTAATTTACCACGTCTTTTAAAGCCCCTTCATATTCGCATATCCCTTCTACTTTTGCGTTTCCATTCAATATACAATGTGCAACAATTGCCATTTTTTTACATCTGTTGATACTTTCACCTGCGTAATTTTATATATTAATTAAATTATTGCCCCATATGGTCGTATAATTGGTTATTTATCATAATTATAATATTTATAGGTTATTATATTAAAAATTCACGAAATAATAGGTTATTAAATAACTTAATTACGTAATTTAATTGGTAATATATTTATAAAATAAGTATTATTATGTAATATAATTATAAAATAAATAATACCAATATTCTTAATATAATGTTATAATACTATAAAAAATTAAAAATTAAAAATAAAAACTTAAAAATAGAGGTATGCAATGATTTTAAAACCTTTTTTAAGAGAAAATTTTATACCATTACCAGTAGGGTTTATTTCAACAGTAAATAAGGAAGGAATTAGAAATATAGCACCTTATTCCTGTTTAATGCCAGTTTTAAGACCCCTTGATTTAATATGTATTGCTTCAGCAAAAAGAAGGGATACTTTAGACAATATTAAAGAAATGAACGAATTTGTAATTAATATGACAGGGATAGATTTTGCAGATAAGGTGGTACCTACTGCGAAACATACCGCTCCTGAAATAGACGAATACGACTACGCACAGATTGAAGAGAAAAAATCGAGAGTAATTAAGACACCAGGTATTAAAGGAAGCTACGCCTGGATGGAATGCGAATTATTCAAAATATACGAAGAGCCAACCTATGATTTAATTATGGGTAAAGTAGTCAACTTAGAAGCTGATGACAAATACTTAAAAAAAGACGGTTCTCTCGATGTAGAAAAGGCCAAACCACTTTTTAATGTAGGCGATTCTACAGGGATGAATTTCTGCACGGTAAACGAAATAGGGACGCATGAACCTTTTGGAGCTATGTTTCCAGATGGTAAAGACCCATTATCAAAAAAATACGTAGAATAATTATTAAATTACTTTAATTAGTTATTATTTAATTATTTAATTAATTACCATATTCAATAAATATATTATTATTATTAGTATTATTATTATCATTTTATTTTATAGATTAATATCAGTAAGTTAAATTGTTAAATAATTGATTAATAAATTTTTCATTTAGATTACTTACTTTGAAGGTACTTCCATATCGTATGATTTTTCAGTTAAGTAAGCTATAAATTTATCTAATTTTTCAGCATCCATTTCAAACATTAAACAAGCTACGGTACTATCTACATAAATAGGCTCGAATAAATCAATATATACAAAATTTTCATTTATTGCAACGTTTTTAATGTTTTTACTGCTTAAATAGATATCCGTTTCATTATTTTTAAATTTAAAATATTTCACAATGTCACCCAGATAATTTAATTAACTGATATATTAGGATTATATAATATATAATTATCCGTACGAAATTAGGATTTTTTTTGATGTATATATTCGTATTTAGGATATAAACTAATATAATACGCAATAATAACAAAAATAAACTAAAAAAATTACTAAAAAATAATATGGATAAAAACAAAAGAATACAAAGGAATACAAAGGAATATAAATAATTTAAAAAAATTGAATAATTTTGATATAATGTATTATCCAATTTTAATTATAATAATTCAACAAATGCTTTTGCAGCTTCGTTGGTAGTTTTTGTATTTCCACCTGCTACAACTAAAACATCATTTCCGTTAGCTACGCCATTTACAACTGCTAATGTAGCTTGTGAGTCTTCTGTAAGGTTTATTTTACCCATTGACTTCAATTCTTTTGATAATGCGTTTACTACAGGTCCGCCAATAACAATTAAGTTTTTGTCAGCTGAGTCTAATGCTATTTCGCCATCTAAAACAGCTAATGGAGCTTTTAAACCTGTTAATTTAGTTCCGCTACCTTCGATACTTTGTAAGGTCACTTCAGCATTTAAAACAGTTCCTTTTGAACCAACAGTTAAATCTAAATCCTTTGAAGTATCCATTTCAAAGAATACATTCATGGTACTTGTTTTATCGTCATCGTCATCGAAATTCATGCTAGCATATTTTACAATATCGATTTCTTTACCTGATGATAATGAATCATGGTCGTCACCAACGTATTTTAAAGCATAACCCACTTTAGTATCAGGTTTTTCAATATCGTCTAAGTAAACTAATTTACCACCTTGTTTTACAACAGCATAAGCTTCCCAGTCAGGTACGTATTCTTCACCTAAGTGCATACACTTTAATCTATCGGTGATTACTACTTCAACGAAACCATAATCATTTCCTACATCTTTCCAAGCTTTGAACATCCTAACGCCGATACCGCCAGCCATTAAATTAGTTGGTGCGTTGTCGAATTTTTCAGCGATTACCTTACCATCTTTTAAAATTTGTAACTTTATTTTGTATTCTTCAGTACTAGTTCCTGCATTGCTTACTAAAACAGAATCAACTTTAACTTCAAGACCATTTACAGCGTAAGTATCGCCTTCTCTGATCACACCTTGATATAATTCCTTACCTAAAACTATAGTATCTTTACTACTACTCATACTCATGAGAATGTAGTTTTCCCCCAGGAATGGTACTTCTTTACCCGGGCATAATGAGGTTAATCCGTCAAATGTAGTATTATCGTCTTTGAATGATAAAACAGCGTAAGATAATTCATTTTCTTTTACAGCCCATTTGTCATTGTTTTCTTTTGTAACTCTGCCCATTAAAAATTCATAAGCATCGTCATCATTATCAAACCAGTCAAATGGGTCAGTGTCTTTAACTTCAGCTAAGGTGGATAATCTACCTAATGAAACAGCACCATCTTTTGCATCTAAATCAGTGTCGTCTCCAAAATAAGCAGTATTTGCCATTAAATCTGCATAATCTCCATCTGCAGCTGCCACAAATAACGCGTTGTCATCCTTAACTGCTAAATTAACTTCCTTATTGCTTACCAAATTATAATCATCTGACTTAGCGAAAGCCCTCACGTTAAGTTTTGCTGAACCAACATCTGCTGATTGCTCTGTGTATAATAAATTACCAACTTTGGCGGTTATTTCTGCTGCAGAAATTACATCTCCTGCGTTTGCGTTCGAACCTACAACAATATTAACATTTGGATTTCCTTCAACAACAACTTTTTTCGAGAAATCTTCCACATCTCCGATTTGTTCTACTGCAAAAGCGCCCGTAGCCAATGTCGAAGCCAACATTGCACTACCTGCGATAATTGCACTAGTTTTAACTATGCTTCTTACCATTAGTTCACCTAAGGGGTACTAACATTAATAATATTTTTTATATATTATTAATACTTAGTATTATTTTTTTAATTTTAATATTACTTGTCAACACACATATGTAATAGTAGGAATAATATATAAAACTTATGATATGATATTACTATTTTTTAATAATTAATACTAAAAAACTATATCTTGTTTAAATTTAATTATATGCCTAAATATATACATTAAAGGCAATAAATAAAGACATACCACGATTAAAACCTTTACTCCTACAATCTATTAGATTATTTAATGTATATTAGTTACAATAAGCTCTTTATTGTAATGATTATTAATTAACATGCTTATTTGTAGACCACAATAGTATATATATCTTTCCATTTTTGTCGTAGTATTCAAAACTTTAAAAAAATATTATATTGTAATATATAATATATTAAAGTAGTATTTAATACTATTTAAATAAACTTTATAATAATCATCTATTTATATAGTAACGATAATATTTTATTACTAAGTAATAATTTATTAAGAATATTTTAAAAATCGTAATACTATTAATTTAGTATGAATGGGTGGTGATTATGCAGTACATTATATTATTTTCAGCATTCTTATTGGGGGCATTTCATGCACTAGAACCGGGGCATGGAAAATCAGTTATGGCTGCCTTCGTACTTGGGACGGATGCTAATATATACAATACATTGACATTGGGTTTTACAGTAGTATTCTCCCATACAATTGTTATTTTGCTTATGGGTATTTTATCGTTGTATTTATCAAATTATTTCAATGTAGGAAGCTTAAGCTCAACCATGGAACTCATTGGTGGCGTTATTTTATTACTAGTGGGTATTTGGATATTAAAAAGTTACTATAAACCTCATGTACATAGTATAGATACAAATAAAAGTGCTGTGGCCATAGGATTATCCGCTGGTTTAATTCCTTGCCCCGCGGCTCTTGCGGTGCTTTTAATTAGCATATCTAGTGGCGCCATCGTAGAAGGATTATTGTATGTAGTTATATTTAGCTTAGGTCTTGCAATTAGCATTTCATTGTTTTCAATTCTATTCGTAAAAAGTAAAGATTTCTTGGAAAAATATGTTTCGAACAACAGTATAAACAAATTGCCGTTAATTAGTGGCATTATAATTATATTATTTGGAATTTGGAATATTTCTGGCCCATTGTTTGGAATTCATTAAATTTTTTTACTTTATTTTTACTTTATTTTTACTTTATTTTTACTTTATTTTTACTTTATTTTTACTTTATTTTTACTTTATTTTTACTTTATTTTTCTTTTTTCTTTGTTATTAAGTTTTTATAAAAGATATCATATAAGTTAAATTAAAGATATAGAGATTTTTGGTCAAAATATGGAAAATATAAAAAATATGGAAAAAAAAGCAATAAATGAATTTGATATAATAGATATAATTCAAAAAAACAATACTTCAGTAACTGAAAATTTAGACATTGTAAAGTCTATTGGAGATGATTGTGCAGTAATTAGTTTAGGGATTAACAAATTAGTGATAACTACGGACATGTTATTTAAAAGTACCCACTTTCCAGAATTACTTACACCTTTTCAAATTGGAAAACGTGTAGTTACTGCCAATGTGTCCGATATAGCGTCTATGTGTGCTAAACCACTTGGAATTGTAGTGTCTATGGGATTTGACGCGGAAACTGCCAATAAAAATTATATTGACGAGCTTTCAAGAGGGATAAACTCGGCTTGTTGCGAATATGAATGTCCACTATTAGGTGGCGATACCAATAAATCAAAAGAATTGGTTTTATCTGGTACTGCATTTGGTATTACGCCAAATCCTGTGTTTAGGGATTTTAATTTAAAAAACAGATTGAAAACAGAAGTAGAATTAGAAACAAACGAATATGAGTCTAATATCTACATAACTAATGACTTAGGGAAAGTATCTTGTGCTTTGATGATGTATGAAAAGTACTTGGTTGATAAAAAAAATGGAGTTCCAAATGACTTCAATAGAGGTTTAAAGCTCATAAATAACTATCCTGAGATTTTTAAGAAACTTAGTGAGCCAAAAGCAAGAATTTTTGAAGGTATGGTACTCAATGGTCATATAAATACTTGTTGCGATATTTCCGATGGATTGGGCAAGGACATAACATATATAAATAATTTTGAACTGAATTCGGAAGATATACTAAATTGTGCAAGTTCTGAAACCTTTGAATTTTGTGAAGAGCTTGATATTGATGATATTGGTTTATTAGACCTTATATTCAATAGTGGTGAAGAATTTGAATTACTATTTAGCTCATTTAATTCGAGTCAGTATTTGAATAATAAATTGGAAAAAATTGAAAGTAAGAATAAAAATAAAAGTAAAGTTCAAAGAATCGGAAAAACAATTGAAAATGGTCAATATATAGATGGTGTAGCATTTGATGAATTCCATGAAGGTGTTGTTAAGGGTTATGTTCATCGTTGGAATGATTAGTATATTAATAGATATATCGATGGATATATTGATAATTTAATATTAAATTCAATATTAATTATAAATAATATGATAAACAATAGTTTAGAATTACAATAATTATTAAGATAAGTATAATATTATGTTGATAAAATTACATTAAATAAATATTGGTGACATTATGGGACTTAAACTTACTTCTTCATTAAGAGATATTAAAAAAATGAGACAAATAAAAGATAAAATTAGAAAAGAAGATAAAATAGAATTAGATTTATCTAAATCTAATAATAATTTGAAAAACGATAATTTTAATGAAGAATTGGATAAAAAAAATGAAGATGACAATAATGAAGTCGATTTTCAAAATTATAAGTACATAAGGGTTAATACATTGCAAATTACACCCGAGGACTTGAAAAAAAGGCTTGAAAGTAAAAAAATTGTCTTGGAAGATACTTTCTTAGATTATGCCTTTAAAGTGATTAGTAGCCCTTTTTCAGTTGGCGCTACTCCCGAATATCTCTATGGATATTACTTTATGCAGAGTATTTCTTCAATGGTGCCCGTTATTGCCTTGAATCCTCAAAAAGGCGAACGTATATTAGACATGTGTGCAGCGCCAGGTGGTAAAACTACACATATCGCTCAATTGATGGACAACGAAGGCATGGTTTTTGCCGTTGAAGTAAACAAAAACAGAGTTAGAAGCCTTACATCAAATATTAATCGTATGGGGCTTAAAAACGTTGTAACGATAAACACCGACTCTGTTAATTTAAAACCTGAAGAATTGGGATTATTTGACAAAATATTATTGGATGCACCGTGTACGGGTAATGCGTATAAGGACAGTAGCAGGGTTAAAAATAGAAGTGACATCTTATTTTGCTCCAATCGTCAAAAAGAGCTTATACATACAGCGATTAATTTATTAAAATCAGGTGGCGAATTGGTATACAGTACATGTTCACCAGAAATTGAAGAAGACGAAGAAGTTGTTAGTCACATTGTAAACCTTAGAAATGATGTAGAACTTGTAAAATTAGATAAAAACGACTATAAAGGAATACATATAGAAGATGCGATAATTAAAGGTACACTTAAGATTTTACCGCCAAATGAACCGTTCTATATTGCAAAACTTAAAAAATTGTAAAAATTGTAAATATACCATGTTGTATGTTGAATACACTATTCACTATTTTATCTTTTTAAATTTTAAAAATAAAATTTAATAATGATTAACTAATTTTAAAAATAAGATTAAATAAAATAAATAATAAAATAAAATAAAAATAGAATTTACTATTTTATCAAATATTATATTTTTAGATTATAAGTCCGTAACCGATTAATCTCCATCTTGAACCTATTTTTCTGCTAATTGCTACTCTATCATTCTTATCTGCACAGATTGGCAATTTTAATTTAATATCTACTTCATCAGGTCTTGCTGAAGCAGTTATTCCAACGGTTGTTGATGTTCCTACGTTTAACATCAAAACTTCGTTTGTTTTTAATGGCTCAATTGTCAATTCGTCTTGTGAACCTACAACTCTTTCGAGTAACTGAGGTTTTATTGTCATTTGTTCTAAAGTTGGAGGTAAGGTTCCAGGTTTTCCTGCAATACTACCGTTTAAAGCATCTGATTTTGTTAATGAAGGGTCTAATTCAGTACCTACACCAATTAAACCACCAGGTTGTGCTTCTTTTACTTTTTTAGAGCCTGCACCGAGTGAGGTTATTTTTGTTATAATTGGCTTCCAGTATGTTTTGTTTCCTTCTATAACTTTTATACCAGGTCTTATTTCGATGTCTGCACCGGTTTGTAAGATACCTTGAATAATACTTCCACCGATAACTCCACCTTTTAAGTTTTTAATAGGGGAACCTGGTTTGTTTACGTCGAAACTTCTTGCAACGTGCATTCTTACGTCTAAAGTATCGTCTCTTTCAGGTGTTGGGATGTATTCTTGGATTGCGTTTAATAAAACATCTAAGTTAGCACCGTGGTGTGCGGAAACTGGAATTATAGGTGCATCTTCTGCTACAGTTCCTTTTACGAATTCTTTTATTTCTTCGTAGTTTTCGATTGCTTTTTCACGTGAAACTAAATCGATTTTGTTTTGAACGATTAAAATGTTTTTAACACCTAAAGCGTCTAAAGCCATTAAGTGCTCTTTTGTTTGTGGTTGCGGGCATGTTTCGCTTGCTGCGATAACTAAAATAGCACCATCCATTAAGGAAGCTCCTGATAACATAGTTGCCATAAGTGTTTCGTGTCCTGGTGCATCTACAAAGGAGATTTTTCTTAAAAATTCAGGTTTTCCACCACATTCACATTTATTCTCAATGGTGTAGGATTCAGCACCCTCGCATTCTGGACATTTTTTAATCTCGCAATCTGCATAACCCAATCTAATTGAAATACCCCTTTTCAATTCTTCACTGTGAGTATCTGTCCAAACACCGGTTAATTTTCTTGTTAAACTTGTTTTACCGTGGTCTACGTGTCCAACCATTCCAATATTTACTTCTGATTGTTTCGTTCCTGTCACTGTTTCCCTCCGTAACGTGTAATATATTCTTAATAGTAATTCTTAATATTATTCTTAATAGGATTTTTAAGTAAATTCTTAATAATATTCTTAATAATATTCTTAATAATATTCTTAATTTGATTCTTAGTAGTATTCTTAATTAAATCTTAAATCGGCTTTATGCAATTTATGCAAATTCTAACGTACATTTGAAAATAAAATAATATATTTATAAGTTTTATAAAATAATTATAAATTTATGTACAAGTACTAATATACTAAACAATATACTAAATAGCGTACTAAAAATTATCGACGTACACCCAAATAATAATGGTTAGATTAAAAGAAGATAGTTATTTATAGTTTATATAGGTTTGTAAAATTAAAATATGTTGATGGAAATTAGTAATTTAATACATTATAATTGTACACGGAGATTGGAAACACATGGAAACTTATAAAAAATTTGAATATGTCATGGAAGAAAGAAAAAAAGAAAGTAATGAAAATATCTCTAAATTTAGAAATAATTTTAGGCGAAAGTTTAGAAATAAAAAAGTCAGAACTGATTTAAATGATTTAAAAATAAACATTGAACATTTTATTACAAATTTTAGGCGAAATGATGGGCTCGTAAAAGAAAATCCTGAAGATTTTATCGTTGAGGAAATTTTAGAAAAGGGCTTAGTTTTAGAAGCTGGGAAAAGCTTAAAAAATAAAGAAATTGATGAAAATAATAAAAATAAAGAAAATACTCCTGAAGAGTTCCAAGATGTGGAACGTTGGAATGGGTCTTTTTTGCATTTTACAATTGAAAAACTTAATTATAACACGATTGACGTTGTAAAAGATTTAGCAAGACTTACGAAAACTAAAAGAAAAAATTTTGGTTTTGCAGGCACTAAAGATAAGTATGCGTTAACAACTCAAAGAATGGGTTGTTTTGGGATTAAACCAGAGGTTTTGGAAGCAGTTGGTAAAAATGGACTCGTAAAAAAAAGAGGAGGTCAATTTATAGTAAAAGATGTTTGTAAATCAAATAAAAAGTTGAGAATGGGTAATTTATGGGGTAATAGGTTTACAATAAAAATTAGGGATTTTGAAGAAGGTGAAAACGAAAATCCTATTGAGAATACACAGTTAGGTTATGTAATTAATTATTTCGGAATTCAACGTTTTGGGCTTTATAGACCAATTACTCACCTTGTAGGCAAACATATTTATGAAAGAGACTTTGAAACGGCATTTTATATTTACTGTGGTACACCCATACATGAAAAAGGGCTTAAAAAAGATGCTAGAGAGGCAGTTGAAGATGGAGATTTCAAATTAGCTTTAAAATTATTCCCTCGAGAAAGTGAATACGAAAAAAGACTTATACAACAGTATTTAAAGTATAAAGACTATAAGAAGGCTTTTTACGCATTTGCGCCACAGCTTAGAAGTTTGTTTGTAAACGCTTACCAATCCTATTTATTTAATGAAATATTGAATAAAAGGTACGAATACGGTTATGAAACCCTAGAAGGGGATGTACTAGAAGATGGAATACCTACTGCACCACTTTGCGGTTATAAAACAGAATACTCTGGAGGTATAGCCGGAGAAATTGAGAAAGAGGTATTTGAAAAGTACAATATAGATCTTAAGAAATTTAGAATAGAAGATTATGGTAATTTCTCAGGATTTAGGCGTAAAATGATTACCCCAGTGTATAATTTTAAAATTGAAAAAATTTATGAAAACGATGTAAATACTGAAAATAAAGAAAATAAAGAAAATAATTCACAAGAAAATCCAATTTTGAAATTATCTTTTGAATTAGAAAAAGGAAACTATGCTACAATCGTAACAAGAGAATTTACAGGTAAATTATCATAATTAAGATAATTTACTATTTTTTATTACTCTTTTTTTATTATTATTTTTTATATTATATTTTTTATATTATATTTTTTATATTATATTTTTTATATTATATTTTTTATATTATATTTTTTATATTATATTTTTTTATTTTTTAAGTCTAATTTATACTATTTTAAATTGACTATTACTAGTCCTAGCGTTGGATTCTATCTTTTTACCATTATTTTTTGAAATATCTTTAGAATCATGGTTAACATTCCCATTTACATCTAAAACTTCGTCAGAACATACTGTTACACCGATACACCCTGAAAACATTAGCATACAAGATAAAGAAAGAATTAGAAAAAGTTTATGTTTCATAACATACCCCTCAATGTTAATACTATAAATAATAATAAAATGATTTAAAATATTCAATATATATAATTTATTATCCTAATTATCCCATATAATCTAACTAAATTATGTAATAACGGGTCAAATAATTTAAATAAATGGTACAATAAAGAAATAACTAAGAAAATTAAAATTGTAATAAACGTGATATTATGATAACAAAACACGCGACTGAAATATTGGAAAAATCATTAACTTATGATGTTGGTTTTGGCGATTTAACCGTTGAAACATTGATACCAAAAGATTTAAACTGTAAAGCTTTTGTGGTTGTTAAGGAAAATACTAAAATTTGTGGAATTGATTTTGTCGTTGAATTTTTAGAAAAAAATGGCATTTCCTGCAAAAAATTATATAATGAAGGGGATTACATTGATTTTTCAAATAAATCTGAAAAAAGAATTAAAATATTAGAAATTATTGGTAATGCTCAAAAAATAATTACTTTTGAAAGGACGATTTTAAATTTTATGATGCACTTGTCGGGAATTGCAACAAAAACATACGAAATCGTTTCAATTGTTAAAAAAATCAATCCAAACGTTAGAATTGCTTGCACTCGAAAAACCCTACCACTTTTATCAATAGTTGAAAAATACGCTGTTAAAGTAGGGGGTGGGGATACACACAGATATAGGCTTGATGACATGATTATGATTAAGGATAATCATATTGAAGCATTAGGCATTGCCGAATGTATGAAAAGGGTTAAAAAAGTTAGTTTCAGCAAAAAAATTGAAGTAGAAGTTGATAATAACACTCAGCTTCGAGAAGTTATAAAATATCATCCTGATATAATTATGCTTGATAACTATAACGACTTAAAAATTGAAGAAGCCCTACATATTATCGAAGATTGTAATAAAATATATAAATATAAGCCGATTATAGAATTAAGCGGCGGAATTACTGAAAAAAACGTTTTAAGTTATGCAAAACATCCTGTTGATGTTATTTCCATGGGTTGTTTAATACATTCTGCAAAAGCTGTGGATATGGGCTTGGATTTAGAAAAAATTTAAAAATAATATTCTTTTTATTTTATTTTATTTTATTTTTTATTATTCTTTTTTACATTATTGTTATAGGGTTAGTTTTTATTAATTTTAGAGTTAGTACATTACCAACCTTGCCATCTTGAATAATTAAAATTATCTAAAGTTAATGTTTCATTTTTATTCTCGTCTTTACTTTTATTTTCATTTTCATCGCCATTTTTAGAAGGTATAGAAGTTTCATTGGTTGATATAGACCTAGATCTTGACGCATAAAAATCATTTATTGCATCTAAAACTATTTTCACATTGCTTTTCGTCTTTGGAAGAACCAATATGTCCTTTGAAGGTAATAATACGGAAGCTCGTATATTATTTTCCCTTGCAACTTCTGTGAGGTATTTATTCAAGTGAAAAACTTCATCGAATAAATCTGTTGTTATTTTTTCTTCAGGGTCACAATATTTCAAACAGCAACCTTCCCTCCAATGACCGATTTTATCCCCTACTTCGTGAACACGTTGTACGTTTATATCATAATGCTCGTGAATTGCCATGACATCATTTTGGCTTAGTCTTAATAAGGGTCTCAAAAAATAAGTATCATAACGTCTTGGGATTTTCGAAAGTTCCATTTTATGATAAAACTCTTTGTCTTCGGAATTTGGGTTTTTTGCTCTTAAATCATCTAAAATTGGTCCTGAGATTTTTTCCAAGGCGGTGTCACCAGTTATTATGATATCAAAGCCGTTTTCATTTGCATATTCTACAGCCCTAATTTTCATTATGTCTTTACATATCCTACAGATACTCTTACCTTTTGCACCGCGGATTTTTTTAGAGAGCTTTTCCGTTATATCGGGGAATATAATAGGTACTTTGTATTTTTTAGCCAACTTTTCAGCTTCGTTTTTTGAAATATCCCAGCTCCAGTTGTGAACGTAATGAATACATAAATCAACATTTATATTTAATTCTTTACATAATGCAAGTGCAGTTGCACTATCTTTGCCCCCACTTAACATTAAAAGAGCTTTTTTATCCAATAAATCGCTATTTTCTAAATTTTTTAGAATATTTGACTTTAATTCATTTAAATCGTGTAAATTTCGTTTTTCAATAGTCCATTGAGTGAATTTTAAGTTTTTAGTATTTAGGGGTTTTCCTGTATTTTCCATTATAATCACGTAAAGTAATAAGTTTATAGTTTTATAATTTTATAATTTTAATAATTGTAAGTTAGTTTTATAATTTAAATCATAGAATATCATTATATTAATACTTAATATTAATATACTAAGTAATATGTTGTTATTTTATCGTAATATATTCATTAAAATTATAATTAACCCATACATATTCCGAAAGATTTATATAGTAGAATACTTAATGGTATATTGCGAGAGATACAATAGCGGATATAGAATTGCTCTATTGGTGTTCTTTTATGTGCAGAGGTGGTTGAGCTTGGTCAAAGGCGTCGGACTTGAAATCCGATGGGGCTTTGCCCCGCAAGGGTTCAAATCCCTTCCTCTGCGTTTTTTTATACAAGATTATATTCATTAATATGAATGTAATGATTAATTACTAACTTGTAAATTGATTTTTTTAAGTGGGCTGATAGCTCAGCCTGGGAGAGTGCCGCATTGGCTATGCGGATGCCGCGGGTTCAAATCCCGCTCAGTCCATTTTTTTATAAGGTTAAACCATTTTAAAATCTTTTGAATTATTTTAAATTAAAATAAGTTAATATTTATATAGTTATATATTCATATTATTCGATATTATATTATTTTGGAGAATATAATTATGTTTAAACTAAAGAAAATAAATAAGAAATATCAAAATATGATTTTTGGACTTTTTATGTCAGTATTAATGGCTTTTGGCATGTCTCTTGTAATGACTGCTTCGGTTTTAGGATTTAATGAAGCTTTATTACGTGCTTGGCCGTCTAAATTTTTAATAGGTATTGTAGTAGCAATCCCCTATTCATTTATTGCAGGACCGATTGCTAAAATAATAACCTCTAAAATCGTTGAAACACCCTCAGAAGACGAATAATCTTTAAAATCCAAAAATATAATAAAATAAACTATAATAAAATAAAAAAATTAAATTAAATTAAATTATAAGTCGTATTTTACAATAAAATAAACATTTACAAGAATTTCATCTATGTCATTCTTGTCTTCAATTTTAGCATATAAATCTTTTTTATCAATTGTATTATCTTCTGACAAAGGAATTGTTTTACAAACGTCAAAGCTTTTAAATAACACATCTACTTCGATATTTTCAGGCAATTGTTCCTTAAAACCTTTTAAAATTTCGAAAAGATTATTTACAACGTTTTTTGCTTGCTCTTTTGTAAAAAACTCCGAATTTTCTGGAATATAAGATATCTCTGTTTTTAATTTTTTATGATCTTCTAATTTTAACCAGTAATCGCCGAATTTAGTGCCTTGAATGGCATAATCCTTTAATTCAAAGCTTCTTGATATTGTATTTTTCATAATTTCCCTTTTATATTTTGTTATTATAAATTTTAGTATGATATCTTCTTTTATTATATATTAGGATATTTTATTATATTTGATTTTAGTTTATTTTAGTTTATTTTAGTTTATTTTAGTTTATTTTATCAATTATTGATTTTCCAAAGTTTCTTTTAAATCATTTGCTTCTTTTAACCATTCTGGAGCTATTGGTTTTTCCGATGCTACCATAACAATTGATTTCCCGTGTAATGTCTGCCTAACACGCATACCCTCAGGGAATACTCGATTCATAAAATCTAACACTTTATCGATGAATTCATCTTTTGCATCGTACACTTTTGTGTTTAACTCAATATCTGAATCAGTTACTACTTCTAATCTTGAAGGTTGGTCGATTACATTTATTTTTTCCAAAAGTTTTGGAGCATATGTTTCATCAATTATAATTAATTTTTTTATAACTTTGTCATCTTCCTTTATTTCTTCGGCTATCTCTGCAATATCCCTTAAACTAATTGCTCTAGAAGTAGACTTAGGCAATGCGCCTATTATAAAATAAGGTTCTTCCAAATTACAAATCATGGTAACTTGTAGTATTGATTTACCCAAAACCAAATCTTCAAGGTTTGTTTGGATTATTCTATCATATATTTCCTTTCCTTCTGGGTCAGTACATTCTACATTTATCTTTGCCATAAATATCCCTTAATTAACTTATTATAATAATAAAATGTGTAATTTAATAATATATTATATAAGATATCCTATTTAAAATAATTTATGAATAAAATCTAATTAAAAATATATTTGAACATATTTGAACATCCGAATATAATAAAAATAAGCTAAAAATAAAAAATAAAAAATAAAAAAGATATTATTGGATTAATCCACTCATTAATTTTCCGATAGATATTACATCTACGCCTTTTCCCAACCCAAATTCGTATTCCACACTTCCAATCACAAGCTTTATTTCACTGTCTAAATCAAATGTTCCGGAATTTTGGATAGCATAGCTATTAATTTTACTATATTGAAAAAACCTAAATTCTTTCTTTTTTCCAGTTAATCCTTGTGCATTCATCATTATTATTCTTGACGGAGTAAATACCAATTCATCACGCAATCCTTTAAATGAACATAATATTTCTTCCCCATCCAATAAAAATTCTTTAAAAAATGGATTTTCATTTCCTTTATTGTCTTTTCCAAAAAAGCCCAATTTTACAACATTTGTCATATGTACCCTCATTTTCATTTTTTTTGAGTATTAATACATTAATTTTAATAAAATGTGGCATTATATATTGTTAATTATACAAGTTTTCTGTTATTCTTTTTATATATTATTTTTCATTTAATTTGGATAGTATATATCTTAAAAAATAAAAATAACTCTTGAAATACAGGATAAATTGGTAAATTTAATCTAAATAAAGTTTAAAATGAAGTTTAAAAAAGGGTGCTCTCAGTATCTGTGTATTCATCATTTTCAAATTGCCATAAACTCATAATCCGATACACTATGATGGCAATATTGACTTCAGTAGAGATGACAATCATCATCGAGCATTTTATTTTTTACATTATTTATTTATTTATTTATTTATTTTTTTTTGAGTTATATTTAAGATACCTGTTATTTTATATAAAACTTAAACATTTATAATATATTTATAATATTTAAAGACATATTTTTAATTATAGCTATCAAAAATAAAATAATTTAAAAATATAATTTAAAATAATATTTGGTGATAATGTGGATAAAATTGATATATTATTAGTTAATGATGATGGAATTCAATCGAATGGACTATTGGAATTAAAAAATTCATTGGAAAGCAATTTTGATGCAAATGTGACTGTTGTAGCTCCTTCAAATCAACAAAGTGGTATCGGAAGAGCTATAAGTTTATTTGAACCCCTTAGGATAACAAAAGTTAAACTTCCAGACTGTACCGAAGGTTTTGCCGTTTCTGGAACGCCTACAGACTGTGTTGTTCTTGGAATATTTAAGATACTTGATAGAATACCAGATTACGTGATATCTGGAATAAATATTGGTGAAAATTTAGGTACTGAAATCACCACTTCCGGAACTTTAGGAGCTGCTTTTGAAGGGGCTCATCACGGTGCTAAGTCAATAGCTTGTTCATTACAGGTTAAAACTGACGATATTAAATTTAATGAGGGTCATGCTCCTGTTGAATTTAAAAATTCAGCTAAAATATTGAGCAATGTGCTTAAAAAATCTATTGACGGTAACGTATTTGATAGCGGATGTGATGTCTTAAACGTGAATGTACCGCATGAAGCAGATGCTCAAACACCTTGGGAAATCACTACACTCGCTAAAAAAATGTATACTACCCATATTGACCAGAGAAAAGACCCTAGAGGCAGAGATTACTACTGGATTGATGGTAGCCCAGTATATGACGAAGAAGAAGGTACGGATGTGCACGCCGTTAGAAATAAAAATAATGTTTCAATTACGCCTCTTACTTTAGATACTACCTTGAAAAATTTAGAATTGTTTAAAAAAGAATATTCTGATAAATTAATTTAAAAATATTTAATTTCTTTTTATTTTTTAATTTTATTTTATTATTTTTATTATTTTTATTATTTTTATTATTTTTATTATTTTTATTATTCTTATTTCACATTATTGTTTTTTTAACTTATTTTGATATTCTCGTTTTTTTCTTTGAATTATCTTATAATATGGCTCGTGAGGAACGTGTAAGAATTTTTTTCTGATATTCTTTATAGAATTTGAAACTCCCATAACTCGTATATTTATTGGATTTCGCTTATAATGGCTTACCATGATTAAGGAAGCTTTTACGTTGTCAACTTGTGTTCTTTCGACTCTTAAAATTCCCATTCCGTTGCTATAGTCAATTAACCAAGGATTAGCAGTAGCACATTCTTTAAATCCACAATACTCAATTATAGAACTTCTAATTATTCCTATGACATCATCATTTGAAAGTTCTTCCTTATGAAGTATTTCAAAAGCCAAATATCTCTTTTTTTCCCTTAATGTAGGGGGCAATGTCTTTAACATGTTTCAACCTTTAAATTATTAAGTCATATACTAATTATATTATTAATTAGGTTACTAACTAGATTACTAAATTATATACTAACTAGATTACATCGGTAATATAATACTAAGTACTTTGTCACCTAAAAACGGCGTTATGATGTAGGATAATGCAATTGGCACTAATAAAGGCAATTCAGGCGTTGCCCAAACATATTGCGTATCTTTGTACTTTGACAAATCATAATTTTTATCATCATTTACTGAAGGTATTAGTTTAACATCTTTTCCTTTTCCCAATACTACTTTGTTTCCTTTTTTAGCTTCTGCTACGGTTATGTATTCACCGACGAACATTAAAACGTATTCTTTCAATTTTTTAGGTTTTACACCGTTTGAAAGGTTTTTAAAGAACAAATATATTGGTAATACAATCATTAATATGACACCGTTGAAGAAAACCAACAATGGGAACCATGGTATATATTCCATAGTATATAGTGGCTGAAGTGAAGAATATACTGGAAATGCGTAGCTTGGAATTAATGCGCCCATCCCCATTAATATTTTACCATCCGCACCACCGATGCCTAATACAAACATTAAATAACCAATTATAAAGCATATTATAAACCCAGATATTGAAGAGAATATGGGCATGAAGTTGCCTGTCGTGAATGATAAGTATGCGGATAAAATCAATCCTATAACTGCCATTCCTATCCAAATATAATTTTCTATCTCTCGGGATTTGATATCCTGTATAGAAGCAATTAATAATCCCAAAAGTCCTATTGCGTATGCTATCAAGTTATCACTTTTTAAATTTTTATTTTATATTATTTTATAATTTTATATTATATCATATAATTATTGTTTTATAGTTTATTTGGATTATCTAATATTTATTATTAATATATTACAAATTTGGAAATATAGCAACTTTTTAGGATTATTAGCGAAAGTAATATATAGGAAGATACATATTTTACATTCGAATGTATTTATTGGTGCACATTATTAAATTTTTTTAAAAAATTAGAATTGAAATTATAACCCTAACGTTAGAATTCTAAATATATTAATAAATATTAATAGTAATGGCAAATCTCAAAATTCAAAATACTAAATATATTCACCGAGTTAATATAAACTATTAAATAGTTAAACGTATATTCAAATATATGAATAAACATAATAGTTTTATAAGTAATTAATTATAAAATTTTTATATTAATTCGTATGGGCAAATATGAAATAAAATACTATAGATATGAAAAATATGTAGCATAATCCATAAACATAACCATAACAACTTATCAAATTATATCAATCTCACAAAATATCAACTACTAGGTATAATTTAAAAAGGTGATAATTTGAAATATACTCCTAATGATTTAATATCCCACTACATTTATTTGATACATTTGGAATTAAACATTTTAAACAATAGTTTATTAAAAGATTGCGAAATTACATCTTCACAATTTAGAGTATTATCTTGCTTATGGGTAAAAGACGGTTTAACACAGTCTGAAATACATGAATACTTGGGCATAAAACCATCTTCAATTTCAGGATTAATCGACTGTCTTGAGAAAAAAGGTTTCCTCAAAAGAGTTGTTGATAAAGAAGATGCAAGGATAAACAGAATTTACTTAACTGAAAAAAGTGCTGAATTCAAAGAATGCTGTTGGGAAAAAGCTATTGGATTAAACAATGATATTTTAGAAGGCTTCAGTGAACAGGAAAAAGAAGAAGTTAAAAAAATACTTGTGAAATTATATGATAACGTTCATAATAGATTACTTAACCATAACAAGTAATAAATCAGATTAAAATATAAAATAAAAACTATTTTCTATTTTTTTAAAATAAATTAAAAAATAAAATAAAATAAAATATTATTTAAAATAAATTTATATATTTAAAATTAAAGTAATGATTTTTCAATACCGTTTTCTGTAATCATAACTGTTGCACAGGTTACAGGATTCTCGAAATATTCGTGCTCCATAATGTTTTTAGAGATTTCTTCAGCGGTTTTTACATCTACTGCTATTTTTTGGTGACTTGTTATCTTACAAGCTTCATAAACACTTAAATAGTAAGCGTTACCTTCTTCTAAATCTACTTTTTTAATTCTAATATCGTCTTTTGCCACATATGCCATGTAAGCTTCTTCTTTGTTTAAAACTACGGATATTCTTGGCGTATTGTAATCGTCCTTTTCGTAATCCATTCCTATCATGGACAATGAGAGTGCATCCCTTATTGGTAAGCCCAATTTAATTTTATCTGCAATAATATCAGTTTGCGAACCATTTGTAGCTACGATTGTATCCATACCGTTTTTTTCATCGTTTACTATTTTAACACAATTATAAGTAATATAAGTATTTCTGAATATTTCTTCCAAATCTTTAGGGATTATTGCTATTGTATTTTCGTCCATTTCCTTTGAAACTCTGTTTGGGAAACTTCTACTTGATACCCTGTAGGTTACAAAAGGATTACCCTCTTCTGTTTTACCCAATATTAAAAATCTTCCAAGATACATTATAAATCACCAATTAATTAAATAATTTCTTTTTATATTATATTATTATTTTTCCACGTTAATATTTTATTATTTTATTTTTAGTATTTTAATATTTTTTATTCTATTATATTTATTGCACCTATTGTACAGTAATCCATACAAATGTGACATTCTATACACTTTTCGGTATCAATTGTAGCGTTACCGAGTGCAGTTATTGCCTCTTGCTCACAAAATGGAACACAAGCCCCACAACCCACACAATTATCCCCAATTTCTAAAGAAAAGTCTTTATCGGTATTTTTATTGGTATTATTATTATTATTATTATTATTATTATTATTTTCACTTATATTTCCAAATTTATCATTTGCTGTTGACATAATTTACCCTATTAATTTTAAAAAATGCAAATTTGATTTTATCTCATTTTATTTCATGTTAATTGATTAATAATTAATTACCATAAGTAATTACTAATGTACATTAATATATACTATGTGTTATTTTATTAAATATTATTTATAATTATTATCTATAATTATTCTATAATTATACCATACACTTCTTATCATACGGCGATATTATGAATGAAATTACAAACGAAAACGAAATAGTTAAAAAAAATAAATTTAAAATCAATGGCGAAACATTTGTAATACTTGGAATTAAGGATGCAACTATTAATAATGATGTATTTCAATTAAACAAGAAATTTGAATTTCAAATGTTAAATGCGGATTGTATAGCTACTATTGAACATATTAAACATAGTATATTGCAAACTATGACTAAAAAAAATATTTCAAATAATTTTTGGGTGGAGATATTAGTGAGGGCTTCCGCCACTCGGCAAATATCAACAGCTATTAAATTATTGGGTGCAAAGTCCGGCAATGTATGCCTCATCTGTAAAGATGAAGAAACTGCAGAAGTTATTATCGATAAAATTGGCGGAAATATTCAAAAAGATGTTGTAGAATTTTTAAATGTTTCTGACAATGTTAACGACGAAAAATTCAAAAACATAGTTAGTATATACGGCTTAAAAAACGTTTATACAGTTGATGACTTGATTAAAAGAGTTATTGAAGAAATAGCTATTGTAGAGTGTAAAGTTTAGGTATAGGGGATATGCTGAATATATTTGATATATTGATATATTAAATGAAATTTTAAATGAAATTTTAAATGAAATTTTAAATTTAAATATCTTAATATATGGTACATATTTATATATAACTATACAAATTTAGATATAATATACTAAGACTTATGATATTTTAATTATATTTTAATTATATTTTAATTATATTTTAATTATGTGTTAATCTTAGAAATTAACTGAGGGACATTATGATTATTTTTAAAAAAATTGATGATTTAAATGAAGAAGAACTTCAAAAAATAATGGATAGAAATAAGACCAATATGGACAATATATTGCCAATAGTGGGCGATATCCTCAAAAATGTTAGGGAAAATAAAGATTCTGCATTGAAAGAATATACAAAAAAGTTCGATGGTGTAGATATCGAGAATTTTAGAGTTACAAAAGAAGAAATTGAAACTGCGTATGAAAATGTAGATTCTAAAGTCGTATGTAGTTTAGAACAAGCTCACGAAAATATTTACGAGTTCCACAAAGCTCAATTTGATAATTTAAAAGAATGGGCTTTAGAAAAAGATGGAATCAGTACGGGACAAATCATAAGACCTATTGAAAAAGCAGGTTGTTATGTTCCAGGTGGTAAAGCTTTCTATCCATCATCTGTATTAATGACCACAATTCCTGCAAAAGTTGCAGGTGTTAAAGAAGTTGTTGTAACGTCCCCCCCAAATGGAACCGAGGGTAATTACGCAACCTTAGTGGCTTCCGATATTTGTAAGGTAGATAGCATCTTTAAACTAGGGGGTGCTCAAGCAATTGCAAGTTTAGCATACGGTACTGAAAGCATTCCTAAAGTTGATATTATCGTAGGTCCGGGTAACATATTTGTGACAACGGCTAAAAAATTAGTTTACGGTGAAGTAGCAATTGATTTCCCAGCGGGACCATCAGAAGTCTTAATAATTTGTGACGAAGAAACAAATGCGGATTATGTAGCCCTTGATTTCTTAGCACAAGCTGAACACGACCCTAATGCGTCTTGTGTGATTACAACCACTTCAGAAGATAAAGCGGTTGAAATCAAGAACAGAATAATTGAAACTGCACAGAATGCTAAGAGAAAGGAAATAATAATAAAAGCTTTGGAAAATTCCGCAATAGTTTACGGTAGTTTAGACCAGTGTATCGACTTATCAAATGAATATGCTCCGGAACACCTTGAAATAATGACTAAAAATCCAAGGGAAGTTTTAAAATACATCAATAATGCAGGAAGCATATTTTTGGGTCACTATGCACCAGTGCCTGTTGGAGATTATGCAAGCGGTACAAATCACGTTTTACCAACTTCAGGATGTGCAAAAATGTACTCTGGACTTAGCGTAGAAACGTTTATTAAAAAGCCTACAGTTCAAGAATTAACTAGAGATGGATTAAAAAGTATTGCAGATATTGTAACTACCATTGCGGAAGCAGAAGGTCTATACAACCACGCTGAAGCAGTTAAAGGTAGATTACAATAGATGCAAGAATTAACTACATACCAATCTATAAATAATATCGTAAATAGATAGGATATCAAATAATAATACTAGCAATACTAAAAATATGAATACAAATACAATATTATTTGATATTATTATTTTTTAAATATATGAAAGATTTAAAATTGGTTTTAACCATAATTTTAATTGGTTTTAAAATACAATAAATACGATTTTAAATACCTCTAAATATTTACATTGAAAATTTAAAAAAAATTTAAAAATAAAAGTAAAGAATTTACGATTTACAAAAAAAGTGAAAACATGTTAGGATTTGAACAAATTATACTAGGCATAGTCCAGGGATTTACGGAATTTTTACCCGTTTCAAGTTCTGGACACTTGGCAATTATCTCCAAATTGTTGTCAATTGAGCCACAAATAAGTTATTTTGCAGCTTTGCATTTTGCTACTTTTTTGGCAGTTTTTATGTTCGTTAAAGACGATGTAATTGAAATTACCAAAGGATTAGTTCAAAAAGATAAATCATCTATGGATTTAAGCTTTAAATTAATTATATCAACAATACCTGCCGTTATCGTAGGATTACTATTAAAAAACTTTTTTACGTCATTTTACGGTTCTTTAAAATTTATCGGTTTATTCTTAGCCGTTACGGGTATTATGATGATTATGTCTGATAAAATAAACCATGGGACTAAATCCATGTATGATATAAGCCATAAAGACGCTTTGTTAGTTGGAATTACCCAGGCATTCGCAATATTACCGGGAATCTCACGTAGTGGTTCTACCCTATTCACTTCCGTATATAGGGGGATGAAAAAAGAGGACGCGTTTAAATACTCCTTTATAATGAGTTTACCTGTTACAGCAGGTGCTGGAGTTCTTGAATTAAGCGACGTAGCATTAACTTTCGACTCAATTGTTGGACTAGTGTTTGCCACGCTTTCAGGATTAATCGCCTTATCAATTGTTAAAAAATTGATAATAAACAATAAATTAAAAATATTTGGGTATTATTGTATTATAATGTCAATTTTGGTAATAATGTTCTTATAATAATGGCATTAGTAATATTATTGCCAGTATTATCAATATTAGTAATAATATTATTGACATTATTAGCGACATTATTACCCATTTTACTTTTTTTCTTCTTCTTTCTCGTATATTACTTCAATACTAGTACTATTTTTTAAATTATATGTAATATTCGAGTCTTTAAACATATTGAGGTCATCATCTGATTTTTTAATATCCCGATTTTCTTGATTATTAATATCTTTATCCCCTTCGTCAATCGTGTCGCTTAATTTTCCCATTTTTTTCATATCGCCTTTTAGGGTCTCTGTTTCTTCGTCATAATTATATAATTTATCGTCATTTGAACCCTTTTTTCCAAATTCGCTTGTCTTATATCTCTTCCATATCAATAATATAACTATTAAAAGTAGCAATACAATAAATAACAAATAAATTTCTTTTTCATACATCCCCAAACTTCCCAACGATGATATTCCATTTGAAGCCCCGCCCGATACTTCAGTAGCTTTTAAGATGATAGGATATCCTAAAGCTGTTTCAAAACCTAGTAAAAAAATCCCTGTAGCCATAGCCACTATTTCAGTTAATTTGCTCAATGGCAACACCCCGCAATTCATCTTATGATTATTTGATTATTTAATTACTTATCTAATGATTTATTGATTTAAAAATACAAATTTACATATATTTTTATGAATTTTATGATTTTTATAATTTAATATTTGGAATTAGATTTTCAAAAATTCAAACAAAAAAAGTATTATATTTATTGATAGTATTCTAATGATTTACGATTATTTTCTTATTTCCTTTTTTAGCATTATTTTAAACTTAAGTCCAACATAACTCTTTGATAACCTAATTCTTTTAATTTTGTATCAATTTCTTCAAATATGTTGGTTTTCAAAAATTTTTGTGCGTCTTTATTGCTTACTTCAATTATTGCAATGTCTTTTAAAGTTCTAACTCTAAAATAACCTGTAATATCCAAAAGATTCATTATAAAATCTTCTGCAAGTTTTGACATCTGCATTTTTTCTTTAGTTATCGGGCTGTCTAAGACTCGTGTAGCTATGCAAGTTTCTTTTTTTGGAATATCTAAACCCAAATAGTAAGAAAATTCTTGTACGTCATCTTTAGTTATTTTATTATCTGCCAATGGTGAAACAATCCCGTATTCGCGATAAGCATCTAAACCAGGTCTATCTTCTAAAAGATCCTCGTAAATAGTGCCGTCAACAATGATATCAAATTCTAATTGATCTTTTATTTCTGTTAAAATTTTTGCCATTATTTTTTTACATTCGTAGCATCTATTTTCTACGCAGGCATTTTCATCTAATTGGTTAACATCGATAAAAACGTGTTTTAAATTCATTAGTTTTGCCTTTTTTTCAGCGTACTTCAAAGCACTTTTTGAAAAAAATCCATTATCAATAGTTACTGCAACGCAATCTTCTCCATTTTGAGCCAATTTTGCTACTAAAGTACTATCTACTCCACCAGAGTAAGAAACAATTACTTTTTTGCCCCTAAAAAAATTTTTTATATCTTTAAATTTTTCTTTATCCATATTTTCGCCTAAATTATTAAAAATATTTGAAATAAGGTTTTATTATTTTTGAATATATTATTTAATCTAATATATATCCTTGAATAATGCCTTAATCCAAATATTGTGTATATTTCGATTTTTAAATAAGTTAATTTATTCTTTTAATTTATTCCTTAAGTAATATCTATTGATTGTAAACTATTGAATTAATTCATAATTGTTAGAGTTTTCATACATCTCTTGTGAAAAACTACGGCTCATTTCTGAACCTATGCCTTTACCGATGTAATAAAAAGCTTCTTTTGAACTAAATCCAAATAATGTACTTGCCCGAGTATCTTCTTTTGAATAGGTTTTAATTGATACTTCATCAATTGATAAGTTTGTACGTTTTGCCAATATATTTATTGCTTGGTCGAAATCTCCATTTTCGTCGACTAAACCGAGCGTTAACGCATCTCTACCATCGTAAACTTTACCTTGTGCAAGATTATCTGCTTGTTCATATGTCATATTTCTATCTTCCGCTACTTGCGAAACAAATTCCACATATGAATTATTAACCATTCTTTGCAACATTGCATGTTCCTCTTCAGTCATTGGACGGTATGGTGAAGCAATGTCTTTGTATTCACCACCTTTGATAATTGTAGAGTTTACCCCTATTTTTTCCATTAGACCATAGTAGTGTAAGATGTCCATTCTTACCCCGATACTACCAACAATTGCTTCTTTTTCGGACACGATATATCCGGTTGATGATGCTGCACTATAAGCTGCAGATGCACCCACAGCCTCAATGTATGCTATCGTAGGTTTAGTTTGAGATACTTCTTTTATTTTTTTAGCTAATTTAGTACTTGCTATACTGCTACCGCCAGGCGAGTTTATTTTTATGATTACCCCTTTGATATCAGGGTTATTTTCGGCTTCATCCAACCAATCAATGTAATCATAAACGTCTGGAGGGTATTCCGTGAATAAATCATCTTGAGGCGTATCTAAATATAAAACACCGTCAAAATCGATTAATGCAATGTTTGCGTCTTCTTCTTCAGACCCGAGTAAATTTACGAAGTATAATGAACTTGTTAACAATATTGCAATTACAATAATTACAATAAATAAATACACTAAACTTTTAGAATTCTTATTTTTACCTTTATTTTTATCTTTAGGTTTTATATTGTGTTTATCTTTATGTTTATCGTTATGATTATCCATATTTGTGAATTTATTTATTGGTTTTTCATCATTTAATTCTTTAAAGTTTTCGAGTTCTTCATTTGCAACTACGTCATTGTTTTTATTATCTTTTGGTTCATCGTTCAATTCATTTTGATTATTTTCGGAATCATGTTTTGATTCATCTTCGAACGTCATAATGTACCTCTTTATGTTGTATGTGTAAATTTGTTTTAATTAAACTATATTAAAGTAAACTAAATTAAGGCATACATTTTTGTATATACATTTAAAAAAATATATATCCACAATATCTATTATCCTAATCAAAATATAAATAAGTATAATAAAAAAAATGGTAAATTACATTATAAAAGAAATAAAAATAGATGAAAAAATAAAAAAATAAGAAAAATAAGAAAAATAAGAAAAAATAATAAATTTCATATAAATGGCATTTTAAGCTAAATTTTAAGAGAATTACATTTCACGATATACTCTTGGTTTTGGTTCATAAATTTCGGAATTATCGATTAATTCTTCCAAAATTCCATCTAATTCTTCTTCAGATATTTCTGCCAAATCTATAATATCATAATAACCTATTTCATTATTATTTTTTATAATATCTAATACCTTATCTTTAGCATCCAATTCGCCGAAAAGTTCTTCTAAAGCTTCATTTTCCATATCTCCAAATCCATCGTTTGATGAACCGCCGGAACCGGAAAATTCGCCTTCTTGGTACTCATCTCTATTGTATGTTTGGTTGCCTTCGTCACTTACGTATTTTCTAGTTTCTTCGATTTCCTTTTCTCTAAATTGAATCCATTTTTCAGCATTTTCGGATTTATTACTGATAACTTCCAAAGAAACGTATCTTTCTTCATTGTAAATACCAATTCTTCCGATTATATCCACTAAATCTCCTTCTTGGAATTTATTTTCGGAAGTATTTTCAAAATCCTTAACAACAACTTCATTTACTTGAAACGTTTTTACACCTTCTTGTGTAATGTTAGAAGCTTTTCCCAATATTCTAACCCTGTGAATATATTTTCCATCCAAATTTAAAGCTTTATTGGATATTTCATTGTTTAAAAACTCTTCAGGCTTTATTTTGTATGCTACATACCTAATCATAACTTCACCCATCAAATAAATATAAATAATTATGTTGTATAAATCACAATTAATTTTGGTTTTTATACCGTTAGTCTATTAGTTTATAATATTGGTTGTTTTTATAAATTATTATTTGTATCTGAATATTACTTATTTTTATTTTTCATTTTTAAAATAATAATTTAAAAATTACTTTAAAGATTATTTTATGTTTATTTTAATTTATTTAGTTTATTTAGTTTATTTTATAATTAATATTCGTCCAATTTATTCATCTAATTCGTATTCATTGATTATATATCCGTGTTTAGTTTTTGGTGCAATGCCTTTAATTAAATGTAACAATGCAGGACTAACGTCTCCTTCATAATCTTCGTAATATTTATAGTTTTTTGAGTTTTTAAACTCTTCTTCATCCTGTTCATCAATTACAATTGATATTCTAATACCGCCGTGTACGTCTTTATCGAAATTTAACGTATTTGAAAAAGCAGCTTGTTTATTTATATAAAACTTAGATAATTTGTCTGAAGCTCCTCTTTCTAAAACCATTCTTCCGGTATCTAATATTTCTTCAGTTCTTAATAATTTTTTAAATACATTTATATTTTTTGCAGTTCCCAAAACATATTTTTGGTCTTCCAAAGTTAGTTCTGCGTCAGGAAATATGTTTGTTATTGCTTTAGCAACTTTATCATAGCTTTCAGTTGGTTTTAAAAATGCTCGTAAGTTTATAATCATAATATGCCCCCAAAATCTTATAGAAGTAAATATTACTAAGTATTACCAATACTATCAATGTAAATACTATCAATAATATCCTATTAATTTAAAATTCATGTAATACTTAATAATTAATATGCAATAATTAATAATTACTAACTAATAAGTAATAAGTAATAATTTCTTAATAATCTAGTAATAGTATCCCATTATTTATTAAGTTTACATTTTTCGATAGGTATTTTAAGAAATAATATTCTTTGCAATTAAAAAATGATAATTAAGTATATAAATAAGTAAGGAATGATTAATAAATAAATTAACAAAATTTAACAATATTAATCATAATTATGTTGCACTATGTTATGATTTAATAGATTGTTAAACTTAAAAGGTGAGATAAATGGATCCAAGACAACAACAACCACAACCTACTAGAGTTAGAACTCCAAGAAAAGAAGAAAACGAACTTTTAGGAATTATCGAACAGATGTTAGGCGCAAGTAGAGTAAGAGTAAGATGTATGGACGGTAAATTAAGAATGGGAAGAATTCCTGGTAAATTAAAAAGAAAAATCTGGGTAAGAGAAAACGATGTTGTAATTGTAACTCCATGGGAAGTACAAGGAGACGAAAAATGTGATATTATCTGGAGATACACAAAAGGACAAGTTGACTGGTTAAATAAAAGAGGATACTTAGATTTCATGAACCAGTAACTTCGTTCATAGGGCGAAATCATGAAAAACGTAAAAAATAATGACATAAATACCATGTCTGATGATTTAGATAATGATATAAATTTAGATATGGAAAATACCAAGGAAAATGATTTGAAAAACGAAAAAGAGCATATTACTAAAAAAGACCAACAAAGAATCGACAAGGAATATCAGAAAAAAATTGTTGAAAGGAAAAAGAAGTTTTTAGAAAGTTTAAAAACCGAAAATGAAGTTTTTGACAAACGTACTTTAATGAATTTGTACAACTTACTTGTTGGTAAACACGTTGATGAGCTCTCTGGGATTATTAATTCAGGCAAAGAAGCGGTTGTATTTCGAGCCGAAGGAACAGACAGAGAAACTGGAGAATTAGAAGAGTATGCTGTAAAAGTATATCGTGTTTCAAATTGTGACTTTAAAACTATGTGGAAATATATTCAAGGAGACCCAAGATTCCACCTTAAACGAAGTAGTACTAGGCAAATTATAAATGCCTGGGTTGAAAAAGAGTTTAGGAACTTATTAAGAGCGGGAGATTATATAAATACTCCATTTGCAATACTTAAAAGGGAAAATGTGCTTTTAATGGAATTGATATGTGACGAAGATGGAAATCCTTGCCCTAGATTAAAAGACTGTAAAGTTGATTATGAAAAATTCTACGCACAAATAAGGGACGACATAAAAACTCTCTACCAAGATGCAAAATTAGTTCACGGAGATTTATCTGAGTATAACATCCTTGTTCAAGATGAAGAACCTGTTTACATCGACTTTTCGCAGGGTGTTATATCTCAACACCCATTATCTAAAACATTACTAATTAGAGATATAAAAAATGTTTGTAACTTTTTCAAGCGTAAAGGAGTTAAAACAGATTATAAAGAGTTTTACGAGCATGTTACAGGTTCTGAATTACATTTGTTAGATGAAGAACTTGCTAAAAACTACTAAAATAATATTAATAATTCAAAAATATTATAAAAAAGATGTAGAAGATATCCTAAAAATATATTAAAAATATTTTTTGATTTTTTTATTTTAATTTATTATTATATTACTTTTATTTTCTTATTTTTAATTTATTATTATATTACTTTTATTTTCTTATTTTTAATTTATTATTATATTACTTTTATTTTCTTATTTTTAATTTATTATTATTGATATTATTGTTATTTTTTTATTCTAGAAGATTATCAAATATATTTTCAACATTATTTAACACATCACTATATGTACCTTCATTAATAACCATGTAATCAGCAAGTGCTATGACGCTCCCGATTGTGAAATCTAACTCCCTATTATCCCTTTCAATAAATACATCCCATTCTGTAGAATCATCTTCCCTACCGCGACTTCTTAATCTCTCAAATCGGGTTTTAGGTGAAGCATGTATTGCTAAAACTTCCACGTCATAGTATCTTTTAAAATAATTTAGTTCGTGCATGCTTCTCACACCTTCAACAGCTATGATATGCGTGTTTTCCTTATTTTTAGTCTCGACTTCATTCACTAAATTAATACACGGCACTGCAACTGCTTCAGCCCCGTAAAGTTCCCTTAGTTTTTTAGCCGTGTTTCCCACATTTTCAGGATTAAGTTCTAAACCCCGTTTTGTGGTCTCCTTTCTAACCACATCGCCCATTGAGACATACGCAATATGTTTGCTATCACATACTCCCTGAACTAAACTTTTTCCAGAACCCTGCATTCCTGTAATTGCAATAATTTTCATAATAATTCCCTTGTAATGTTGATATCGTTTATTAATATATTTACTAATTAATCAATAGTCTATAGTCTATAAACAGTCATATAAGGCAATTATCATTAATAGCTCGCTAACAACTATTACTAGACTATATACTATCATTTCTTACCATTTAGATATAATAATTAATGATTTAAAGTATACAATCATTTAACTTTATAATAAAAATTTACAATACTTATAAGTACAAATATATATTAAATCTGTGTTAATTATACTGTTATATTTAAATTATAATATAAGCATTTTATAAATATTTAAAAATTATTTTTATACTAAATATTATATCCTTACTCATATAAAAATATATTAAAATAGATTGTAAAAATATAAATAAAATTTAAATTTTATTAAATAAATTTAGCTAAACTTAACTAACTTTGAATAAATATATGAATTAAGTATATGAAAATACCTTTTAGGTGGTATTATTGTTTTGGATTAAAATATATAATTTATTTAGCAAATTGGGTTTTATGAAAATTTACGAAAATGTACTAGTTGAAATAATCTCCAAACAGAAAGTTCCCAAACACGTTGCTGTCATTATGGACGGCAATAGGAGAGCCGCTAAATTATTGGGCATAGAAGCCACTAATGGTCACCAACTAGGTGCAAATAAGGTCAGAGAATTAATAGAATGGTGTGTTCTTTTAGACATTAAAGTTATAACAATTTACGCGTTCTCGTTGGAGAATTTTAACAGATCAGATAACGAAGTATACATGTTAATGAAGTTATTTGAAGAAGAATTTGAAAATCTTTCAAAAAATAAGTATATTTTTGAGAAAAAAATTAAAGTAAAAGCCATTGGGAAATTGGAAAAATTACCTGAAAATTTACGAAAATCTATTGAAAAAGTAGAAGAACTTACCAAAAATAATAATGAATATTATTTGAATATTGCAATATCTTATGGCGGACAGCAAGAGATAATTGATGCCGTTAAAAACATTGCAAAAGATGTAAAAGAAGGTAATATCACCATAGAAGATATTAACGAGGAATTAGTTTCGAAAAATTTATATACGAAAGATTTACCCCACCCTGAGCCGGATTTAATCATTAGGACGTCAGGAGAAGAGCGGATTAGCAATTTTTTAACTTGGCAATCTTGCTATTCTGAATTATATTTCTGCGAATCTAATTGGCCACAATTTAGAAAAGTTGATTTTTTACGATCCATAAGAGATTATCAAAAAAGAAATAGACGTTATGGTAAATAAAATAAATAAAATAATATCAAATTAATCGATTTATTTTATCTAGTTTATTTTTTTTAATATAAAATAAAATTTGTATATTTAAATGTATAAATTAATTTGCCTAAAATAAAATGCGCCAGTCGGGATTCGAACCCGAGTAACTGGCTTGGAAGGCCAGAGTGATACCAGGCTACACCACTAGCGCATAAGTCGGATTTAACATATAATTATAATATTTTAAAAGTGCGGCCTCCGGGATTCGAACCCGGGTATCGGCCGTGGCAGGGCCGTATGATACCACTACATCAAGGCCGCTCTTTAATAAGAATAATGCTTAATCATTGTTCTTTCTTTCTCTTTTACATCAGAGCAATATACACATACACAGTTCTAATATATAAAGGTTTCGTTAATTTATCTATTTAATTACTTAAATAATGGAATATGAGAATGCAATACGAAAATCAATGTTATATAGATATCTAATTATGTGTAGGAGTGATTTGGACATTAATTTAGATAAGTTATAAATAATACGCGTGCATTTATTAAATAATAAGATGCTTAAAATTAAAAACCTTACACAATATCAAAATTAAAACCAAAATTAAAGATAAAAAACTAAAAAAGTCCTCAAATATCAATATCGAATATATTTTTAAATTGATTACGGTGATTTAATGAAACCTTATGTAATATCAAATGTGGGAATGACGTTAGATGGGAAATTATCCACAGTTGAAAACGATACTCGAATATCTGGGGAAAATGACTTAAAAAGAGTCCATCAAATTAGAAAGGATGTTGACGCCATAATGGTTGGAATTGGCACAGTATTAAAAGATGACCCCAAACTTACAATCCACAAGATACCTCTTGAAAATAATAAAAATCCAGTTAGAATTGTTGTAGATAGCAAATTAAGAATACCATTGACGTCTAGAGTTCTAAATGAAGATGCAAAGACCGTTATTGCTACCACAACGTTTGATAATTTGGAAGAATCTGAAAAAAATAATAGAATTGAGAAAATTAAAGAGCTCGAAAGTATCGAAAACGTTGAAATAATTTACGCAGGCGAAGATAAAGTAGATTTAGAGCTTTTAATGAGCAAATTATCAAAAATGGATATCAAATCAATTCTCTTAGAAGGCGGAGGAACGTTAAACTGGGGAATGTTTGAAAAGAATTTAGTTGATGAAGTTAGAGTTTATGTGGCGCCTAAAATATTTGGTGGTAGTAATGCACCAACTTACGTAGACGGAGAAGGATTTAAAACGCTAGAAGAATGCGTTGAATTAGAATTAATAGATTATTATCAAATGGATGAAGGAATAGTATTAGAATATTTCGTAAAAAAGGATAATAATCAGGATGACTCAGATAATCAAAATAAATAATATATTTTTTCTTTTTTTATTTTTATATTAATATATTTTTTATCCTTTCTTTTATTTTTTCTTTTATCTTATATCTTATATCATATTTCTTTTTTTCTTTTTTCTTATTTCTTATTTCTTATTTCTTTTTTTCAAAAACTATAAAGAGTCATGGGTTTTATAATATCTTATTTAGTTCAATATAATGAAAATTTTTAAAGAATTAAGAGTTGATAATTTGGAAAATAGTTCTGTAATGAATGACTTAAAAAAGATTAATAAATTATGGGAATCTAAAAAAAAGGATAATAAAATAGCTTTAGAAAAATTAACGGAATTTATGAGTGAAATTAAAATTGATGCAATGGGGAATGAATTTATTGGAAAGCTTCCCGATGGAAAAACTGAACTTACAATGTTTGAAGACGTAGACAAATTATCATTGGATGAATGGATTAAAAAGTATTTTCCAATTATTTTTGGATTCGATAAAGAAATTATAGAAAATATGAATTTTAAAGTAAAATTAGAATTATTTAAAGCTTATATGGAAGAGTATAAGCATATTTTATCTGAAAAATCCTTTCTGGATTAGGTGGGCCTTCAGCGAAGAAGCTTACGAGATATATCTCGTATCCTCATATTTGAAGATAACCACTTTTGAAACGTTAGAACTTAAAAATAAAGACCTTGGGGAATTTTATAGAATATTGGGGTTTGCTTTACGACTTAAAAATGAAAATATGTAATCATAAAAATAATTCTATAATAATCTAAATATAATTTTGAGGAAAAATATGGTATCTGAAGGTAATTTAAACTTAAATGTAAATTTAAGTAAGGAATATTTTGTTGAAGTTGAGGAGTTAAAAAAAATATTGAGAAAGGTTAAAGGCGTATTTGATAATCCAGCTAATTTAAAAGGTATGCAAAGCATGCAAATTAACAGTATTAAAAGCGCTAATCCTGCTAATTTAGATAATAAGAATGAAAATGGTAACTATGAAGATAGTAAAAGCAATACCCTTGTAAACTATGGAGTTTATAACATATACAAGAATTATAAAGTATACAAAGACTATAGTTACATTTTAGAAAATTTAAATACCTCTGCAAGTGTTTTATTAAAAAGTAAGCCTAAAAGTGATACTTACGAATCTTCATATGATTTAAATGGATTAAAAAGTAAGCGAGTTAATGATTTTGAGCCATTAAATGAAATAAGCAGAGAAACTAACTCTTATATGGGGTACACTTATGAAAATAAAGAATATCCGAATAGTGGTTTAAATAATTTAAATGGCAGTGGAAAAGGAGATAATAACTCTAAAAGCGATGAAAATTATAAAAATTTGGAAATATCCTTATCAAAAATATACGATAGACTAGATGAGGGTTTCAAAAGTGTTAAAAAGGAAATAATAGATAATAAACCTATTATAAATATAGATATAAGGGGGAACGACGTAGATTATGATATAGAATGGGAAAAACAAGCTAAAGCCCGTTATGAAAATTCTTAATTGATTTAGGAATGTTATATTTGCAAATTCAAATTAATAAATATATTTATAAATTACTTGTATAATTGAAAAATAGGCACAATGTAGTGAAAATTATAATCTACTTAAGATTTAAATCGAAAATTATAAATACTGTGAAAATACCATTTTTATTTATATAATATCAAAAAGAAGGTGAGTATATGGCAGAACTTCCAATAGCACCAATGGAAAGAATATTAAAAAAAGCAGGAGCTGAAAGAGTAAGCAGAGATGCTGCAATTTTGCTCTCAGAAGAATTAGAAGAAATCGCAATGGAATTTGCAAAAGAAGCTGTTGAATTATCAGTACACGCTGGTAGAAAAACAGTTAAAGCAGAAGACTTAAAATTAGCTTTAAAATAAGATTAATTAGTATTTAATTAATTTTTATTTACTATTAACTAAAATACGCCACATATGACGTATTTTAGTTTTTAATAGTTTAAAATAATGATATAGAATAGTAAAATAATAGCATAATATTATAGTAATATAATAGTAAAATAATAGCATAAACATGATGATATACCAATAATTAATTGAATCTATTTTTTAAGAGATTATTTTTATAAATTATTTATTGTAAATTATTTATTGCAAATTAGATTATACGTTTTTTAAACCATCTAATGCCGCATTTGAGGTATTATTTATTGAACTAATACTTGAATCTTGTATTTTTTGAGAAACGTCTATCATATAATATCCTAAAATAGCCGCTGCGGCAATTACTGCACCAATTAGTATAGAAAATTCAAGGCTAATTTGGGCTTTTTTCGAAAATAATTTTTTAGGAATACATATATTGGTAAAATCCATAAAAACACCACATTTTTAAGTTAACAATCCATATTATTTATATTATTTTTTAGTGATAATTATTATGTAAATTATGATATATATAAGTCTCAAAAATAATAGAATTTTATAATTTATTCTATAGAAATATATATAATAATAAATAAACTATTTTAAAACGATTTGAAAAATAATTTAAAATAATAAATTAAAATAATAATTTTGAAAAACGGTGTAACCATATAATTTATGATTTTATGGATACTTATGTCATATATCGGTGAATTTAATGCTAATTATTCGAAAACCTAAAAAAAAGAAAGACGAAATACAAATAACGGACTTAAAAACAAAGATAATTTATTATGCTACATTAAGACCTACCAAAACTAAAATTACACTCTACAAATGTAAGGAACAGGTTGAAAATAATACAAAACCACTTCAACCATCTAAATTAATGACAGTACTTAGGGAAAACAAAATATACATTAGTAACGATGAGGAATCCATTAAATTTGGACAATTTTTGGACGAAAATAATTTAGATTATGGAATTGTTACATTGTGTCCATTTTGCTTATTGAATGGAAAATACAACATTATCGATACAATTAAAGAATTAAAAAAATTAAAGAAATTAGAGAATTTAAATGAATTAAATGAGGTAAAAAACTCAAATAAACCTCAAAAAATTAAAAAAGAAAAGAAAAACACGTACAAAATTTACAAAACTAATGAAGTATGCTTAGAATGTGCAATAAACGAAATAAAACATGAAATTAATATTAATGAAGAATTTATCGAAAAATTATTGAGACGATTTAAGGATGCCGATAAGGTATTAAGTTTATTTACAACTGCTAATCCAGTTAAAAATCCTGACTTAACACGTTATGATATATTAACAGGCAGTGAAGAAGATAAAATTGATAATTTCGAAATAAAAGATTTAGAAATTCCTGAATTAATGAAAAAAGAATTAAAAAATAGAAATATTCATGAATTATTACCAGTTCAAACTCTTGCAGTTAAAGCGGGTTTAATTTCTAAACCTAAAACTAAAACAAATAACGATTTACTCATTACTTCGGCTACATCTTCTGGTAAAACACTTATTGGAGAACTTGCAGGTATTAAAAACCTTGAAAATGGCAAAAACGAAACACCAGCCCGTCAAAAAAAGTTTTTATTCCTTGTACCACTTGTAGCTCTTGCAAATCAAAAATATATTGAATTTGAAGAAAAATACAGTAAATTAGGTTACAAAGTAGCTTTACGTGTAGGTACGGGTCGTTTAGCCGAAAATAAGAATATTAAAATAAACAGTGACCCAAATTCGGATATAATCGTTGGTACATACGAAGGTATCGATTACCTAATACGTTCAGGTAAATTAAAAGACATTGGAACCGTTATTATTGACGAAGTGCATACCCTTAATATGGAAGAGAGAGGCGCTAGACTTGATGGTTTAATTTCTAGGCTTAGAACGTTATTTAATGCGCAGATAATTTATTTATCCGCTACAATTGGAAATCCTGAGGAGTTATCCAAACAATTTGATTCAAATCTTGTCATATATTCAGGTAGACCAGTACCACTTGAAAGACACTTGATATTTGCAAGAAATGACTATGCAAAATTAAATAATATCGTAGATATCGTTAATATAGAATTTAATAGTAAATCTAAATACGGATATAGGGGTCAGAGTCTTATATTTACATTTTCACGTAAAAGAGCGGAATATATAGCCAACTATCTTAATACACGAGGTATTAAAGCGGATTATTACCACGGCGGTATGGAATACGGCAAAAGGCGAGCAGTTGAAAATAGGTTTATGACTCAAAAAACCAAATGTATCGTTACCACTGCGGCACTTGCTGCAGGTGTGGACTTCCCAGCGTCTGCTGTTGTACTTGAAAGTCTTGCAATGGGTGGCGATTGGCTAAACGCGTCAGAATTCCAACAAATGTGTGGTAGAGCAGGAAGAAAAGGAATGCACGACCTTGGTAAGGTTTATACTCTTGTAGAAGTGGGGAAAAAATACCATGCTAAAATGGAATTATCGGAAGATGAGATAGCATTTAGGCTTTTAGGTTCAGAACCTCAAGATGTAGAAGTTGTTTACGAAGAAGAACAAGAATTTGAGCAAATACTTGCCACAATTTCGTCTTTTGAAAAATATGGGAAAAGTATTGTTAATGAATTTGATGAGCGAAAAATTAATGCAGATGACCCAAAATTAAAACTTAAGGATAAAAAGAATCCTAAATACGAAATAGACAAAGTGCCTATGCTAGGTAGGAATTTAAATGCCAATTATGTATTAGAACAACTTGATAAATTTGAAATGATAAATCTTTCAGATAAAAAATCGCTTAAAACTAGCAATTACGGTAATGCGGTTTCTTTATCTTTCTTATACCCTCAACAGGCTGAAGAAATAAAGAAATTGCTTAAAAAGTGCCACAATAGGAATAAAAATAGAATAATCGAATCTAAAACCGGAAACGAACATGAAAAAGTAGCAATAGATAGCGATTCAGAAAATAAAAGAATTACTAGAATGGAAATTTATGAGGAAATTTTGGACATAGCTGTGCGTGTCAATCCATTTGAAAGTATATATATTCCAGGTAATTTAAAAAATAGGATTTCTAAAATAACTAATGTTAATGTACCATCCAAATTTACCGATGCTTTTGAAATAGTCAAAGAAAACATTAATAAATTAAAAGATAGTACCAAAGATGACGTTATAAACTGGTTAGTGGAATTTGACGGCTGTATTGAGGAAGATATAGCTTATGAGGTATCCAAAAGAGTCATCCGCTATAGAATGATGGGAGAAGTACCTTCAAAAATTACCAATACGCTTTATGAAGTGTTAAAATTGCAAACTTACGGTGGAGATGTGTACTCTTACCTTGAAAGTACCGTAAACACGCTTGATGCAATTGAAAGGATTAGTAAACTGCATTATCCTGCTTTAAGCAAATATGCCGTTGAATTAAAATTAAAAATTGAAAATCCGTTTAATAAAAAAATAAAGGATAATACAAAGTATAAATCAAAGATTAAAATTAAAATAGACCCAAAAAATAAGAATAAAGATAAAAATATGGGGAAAAATAATAAAACTAATAAAAATAGTAAAAATAGTAAAAATAGTAAAAATAGTAAAAATAAGACTATTGATAGAAATAACGATAAAAATAAATTAGAAGATGCAAATGTGGAAAATTCTGACACTGAAAAATTAACTAACCCTCATATAAAAGTTAAAATTAAAAATAGGGCTAAAAAAAATAAATCTAACAAAAATAACGATAAAAAAATAGATAATAGTAAAAAATAAAATAATAAAATAATAAAAATTTGTGTAATGTAACTGGTGAATTATGACTTATGAAACTCTTAAAATTGATAAAAGGGCATATCAATCTATTAAAAATTTTTCAAAGGTAGTATATAAAAATGCAGTAGTAAATCGAGAAGAAATGTACGAATTTGACGAAAAATTGGCAGATAGCTCAAAAAGTGAAGAAATAATTAACTTAGAATATAATAATAACTTTGTTGGAAAAGCAATATATAGTACGGACTTTCCAACCATAAAAATACTTACGACACTTTCAGAGTATTCTGATAAAGATATAGATTATGAATATTTCTATAATAGCATAAAAAAGGCTAATGATTATAGAACTGATATTTTAAACTATAATGATACCTACAGAATGATATATGCGGAAGCTGACTCATTACCTACGATAGTATTAGATAAATATAACGATATAGGGTCAATGCACGCTTCTTCGAACTTTGCGTTTGATAATTCAAAAATGATTTTTGAAATACTGGAAGAATTAACTGATATAACTACATTGGGCGTTGTAAAAGGAAATAAAACTAAAAATAAACATAAAACTAAATCTAACGTTAAATCTAAAAAAGATAATCACCAAGAAACCGCAGATAGGTTAATTCACGGTAATAAGGATAAGTTAGAAACTACCATAACAGAAGGAAACGTTAAATTCAAAGTTAGTTTAAAAGGTCACAAAACAGGTTTCTTTTTAGACCAACGTAATAATAGAATCGATTTAGAAAATTATGTTAAAGAAAACGACAAAGTACTAGATATTTGCAGTTATACGGGCGGTTTTGCTGTTCATGCAGGAATTAAAGGTGCAGACGTCACAAGTGTCGATATGTCCGAAAAAGCCCTTGAATTTGCAAAAGAAAATATGGAATTGAATGGGATAAAATCGGATAAATACAACTGTATTTGTGGAGATGCGTTTTCAATAATGAAAGAAATGATAAATAAAGGTGAAAAGTTTGATGTTGTAATATTAGATCCACCTGCATTTACCGATTCTAAAAAAGATTTGAAAAATGCACTTAACGCATACAACACTATGAATGTATTGGGTTTAAAACTTGCAAAAAGAATATTGGTTACTTGCTCATGCTCTCATCACGTTGATCGTGAAGAATTCAAAAAAACAGTTGTTTCTGCATCATATAGGGCTAAAAAAGAAATTAAACAGATTGGAGATTATAAAACACAAGCTCCAGACCACGTTATTACTATGGCAAATAAAGATTTGGAATATTTAAAATGTCTTTTCTTTGCGATAGACAATTAAATTCTCTTATTTTTTATTTATCTTTATTTATTTTCTTTATCTTTATTTATTTTCTTTATCTTTATTTATTTTCTTTATCTTTATTTATCTTTATTTATTTTATTTATATTTTTATTTTAATATATTTATCACATTTATTTTCTATTTGTTAGTATTTTTTATTTGTTTTATTCTTGTTCCAAATTTTCTTTATCTTTATTTTTAGCTTGCTCTCTTAAATCATCATAATATTGTTTAACATTATTTTTGATTCTCTCACTTATTTCTTCAAGTCCAAGACCTTCTTTTAAGATTGCAGGAGCTAAAATATCAATCCATTGTCTCCAAGGCGGTAAAAATCCTAACTTTTCAGAGATTACGTCTAATTCTTCATCCCATTGTGAATTCTTTATTTTATCCATCTTATTAATTACATAAATTGGTTTTAAATCCAATTCTTCCAAGAAATCTGCCATTTCTAAATCAATAGGCAATTCTCTTGTTTCTTCCCATCTTTGTACGATTTCTACAAACGATTTCGCATCCAATATTTGAATTGCTGTAGCTATTGTACGTTGATTGTCCTCTACATATCTTATGATATTATCCTTTATTTCTTCTTGTCCTTTTTGGTCGATACCTTCCATATAACCGAATCCTGGCAAATCTACAAGGTAATAGTTACCCATATCATATTCAGCTATTTTTAATGTAACACCAGGTTTCTTTCCAACTCTTATTGTTTTATCAGCGGTCATTGATTTTACAAATGTGGATTTACCAACATTTGAACGACCCATTACGATAACCTTAGGTTTTGTGTCTTCTTTTTTGGTTCTAATTATTTTTTTGAACTTTTGTACATCATCAATATTCATATCGATGTTTAGATTTTTGTCTATTATTCTATCCAAATTTTTTTCTTCTTTATGATTTAAGCTTTTAGTTTTAGTTTTAGCTTTATTTTTATTATTTTTACCATTTTTACTATCGGCTTCACTACTTATTATAACCCTATCGCTTTTAGTGAGTTTCATTGTTTGTAGCTTCTTACCCATTTTTTTTGAACTTTTACCTTTGCTCATACTGCTACTTTTGGCATTGTTCTTATTATTGTTCTTACCGTTTCTATTGCCTGATTTTCCATTTGTACTCATAAATAACACCATATAATACTGATTATAAATAGTATAGATTATAAATTAGTATAAATTGATTAGATATTTAATTTCAAAATATAAAATTCAATATATAAAATTCGACATATGAAATACAATCATAAAATAATATTTCATAATATGATTATAGGTTATGTTATAAATAAAGTATATCTCATATAGTATAATATAGAATAATACAAGATAATAAATTATTATAAAAAAGTCCTTATTACATTAATTATATAGCAAAATATAATATATGACCAACTTAAAAAGATAAAATACATTATAATGAGGATTATATAATAAAATATAAATAATTATACTTAGTTATTATTTATATAGTGGATTAAAAATATTTATTGTAATATATTTATGGGATTATTAAAATTACAAAAAGGGGTTTGCAATGAATCTGGTAGATTCTAAGAAAAACGAAGCCATTAAAATAGCGATGGTTTCGGGTAAGGGCGGCACAGGGAAATCTACTATATGTGCAAATTTAGCACTTGCTTTATCTAAGTATGGTAAAGACGTTGTAGTAGTGGATACCGACGTTAATATGGCAAATTTAGAATTAATTGTCGGTATGGAAGGAATGCCCATTACATTGAACTCAGTTATAGCCGGTAATGCAGATATTACCCAAGCGATATATGAATATGCAGAAAATATGAGAGTAGTGCCTGCAGGTGTTTCACTGGACGAATTGAAATTTGATAATTCTGCAGAACTTGAAATAATTATTGAAAGATTAGACTCCATGTGTGAAGTATTATTAATAGATTGTCCGGCAGGATTAAATCAGGATGTTAATTCGATAATTTCTTCCGCGGACCATGTTATTGTTATCGTTACCCCAGATATAACATCAGTATCTGACGCAATAAAATTGATAAACTTATCTACAAAATTAGAAACTAGTGTTTTAGGGGCAGTTGTAAATAAAGTAACAAATGATAGTTCAGAATTAACTACCAAAGCTATTGAAACCATTTTGGAACTTCCAGTAGTTGCCTCAGTACCGCAGGATGATACCGTTCGGGCAAATGCTGCATATGGTGTTTTATCAGTGGAAAAACAACCTGAATCAGGTCTGTCAAACGCAATTATGGAATTGGCTGCAAAATTAACAGGGAACCGATACATACCACAAAAAGGGACTAACTCATCATTGATTGATAGAATTAAGCACTTATTTAAACGATAATAAGGCATAATGCAAATTTATAAAATATATTTTCGAGTATCGATAATTTAACTTAATTTAACTTAATTAATGGTAACTCAAAGTTATAAATTTAAAATAAAATATAACTAAAAACTATTTTATACTCATTTTAAAATAAAAACAGTATAATACGTTATATTGTAATATTGATTATTTGATATATTATCATAGTACATATTTTGATTAAATTATTCGTAATTCAGTAGTAACTATAATTACTAAAAAAAGGGGTAATATGAAAACTGTAGTAGTAATACCTGCATATAATGAAGAAAAAAATATATATGGACTATTAAACGACCTGACATATGTTGGTGTGGACATTATCGTCATCAACGATGGAAGTACGGACAAAACTTACGAAGTTGCATCAAAATTTATAAAAACATACTATAATAATTCAAAAAAAATAAACAATTCGAGCAATTTAAATAATTTATCCGATTTAGACGATAATAAAAATAATAATAAAAATAATAATGGGAATAAGGATACCAATAATACGTTGGACAATGTAAATGGCGTTGTTGGATATAATATTTCAAACAATGATTATAACGTTAAAAAAGATAATAAATCCAACGAAATATCAATAAAATTAATAAATGAAAAGAAAAACAAAGGAAAAGCTAATGCGATTAAAATAGGTACGGAATACGCTTTAAAAAATAATTACGAAGCGGTTGTATATATGGATGCGGATTATCAGCACGAGCCTTATGATGTACCCAAATTACTAAATTTACTAAGTAAAAAAGATGTTGATGCAGTTTTTGGAGTTAGAAGTTATTCAAAAGTGCCATTCTTTAGAAATATAACTAATCAAATGGCCAATATCAGCATATCCATGATTTCTTCGCATTATTTACAAAAGAAAATATGGTTAAAGGACGTACAGTGCGGTTTTAAGGCTATTAAATTAAAACATTTGGCAGATATAAATTACGGTAATAATTATAGTTTAGAACATATCTTAACTTTAGAATTATTAAGAAAAAATATTAAATTGGAACAGGTTTCAATATCTACAAATTACCATGAGAATGCTGTATCAAATATTACCTTCAAAAAAGGAGCAGAAATATTTTTAGAAGTTATAAAATACGTTAAAAAAAATAATAGCTGTAAATTTAAATGTAAATCAAATTATATTACAGAATATGAAACTACAGATAAAAATTAGATAGATTTTAAAATAATAGAATAAATAATAAATATATAATGAATATATTATGTAAATATACGAAATAATATATGAAATAATATAATACATATAATTTCTTAAATTATTAAATAATCAATTAAACATCGATTTTAACACATTTGAACCATTATTCGAACTATTTGGTTTAAATAGAATTAACGTAATAGTATATGATATAGATAACTTTAAATAATAGCTTTTAATATAAGTTTTATGAAAATTACGATATGATTAATTTTTAATATAAGTTTGAATTAATCGATTATTCAACATTTATATTAATAAATATATCGTGGAGATACTATGTCTTCCAAAAAGAGACTTCAAACGGTTAGGAACTCTATAAATGAAATCGATGAAAAAATCATTGAACTAATGGCGAAAAGAACACAACTAGCGCCAGAGATTGCAACTTTAAAATTTTCTTTAGATATGGATATAATGGATTCATCTCGTGAAAAAGATGTATATGCTAAAACACGTGAAATATCTAAAAAATACGACTTTGATTCAGAAATTGCAATTAAAGTTATGAAAATTTTAATTGAGCAAAATAAAAAACTTCAGCTTAAACAGCTGGAAAAATTAAAATCAAAACCTATATCAAAATCTAATCTTAAATCAGAATAATTTTATTCCTAAAATTAAACAGGTGATACCTTGGGAAGAATAAGACAAACATTCATTAAAAGAACTGGCGATGAACTCGTAGAAAGATTTGCAGAAAAATTCACAACAGACTTCGATAGCAACAAAAAGGCTGTTGGAGAAGTGGCTTTAATCGAAACTAAAACACTCAGAAACAGAGTTGCTGGTTACGTTACTGCCAAAGTTAAAAAAATGCAAGCAAAAGCATAAGGATGTGATTTGATGCAAGGAGTATTTCCAGCCATTATTACTCCTTTCAAAGAAGGAAAGGTTGACTTTGAAGGCTTAAAAAGTAATATAGATTTTTTAATAGAAAACGGCGTTAGTGGTATTGTTCCAGTAGGCACTACAGGAGAATCTCCTACTTTAACATCTGCTGAACACAACCAAGTAATCGAAAAAGCTGTTGAATTTGTAGACGGAAGGGTAAAAGTTATTGCAGGTACGGGTTCAAACTCAACTGCAGAAGCTATGGAATTTTCAGAACATGCCGAAGACGTAGGCGCTGATGGCATTCTTTTGATAAGCCCTTACTATAACAAACCAACTCAAGAAGGTTTAAAAAGGCATTTTGGAGCTATTGCGGAAGCTACAAACATCCCAATGGTTTTATACAATGTACCGTCAAGAACTGCACTTAACATTGAACCGGAAACTGTTAAATACTTATATAACGAGTATGACACCGTTCAAGCTGTTAAAGAAGCTAATCCAAGCATGTCACAAGTTTCAGAAATAAAGGATTTATGTGATATAAACATATTATCTGGAAATGATGAGTTAACATTACCTATTATGGCTTTAGGCGGTAGTGGGGTTATTAGTGTTGTAGCAAACATCGTTCCTAAGGAATTTGTTGAAATGGTGGAACTTGCACAAGCAGGTAAATTCGTAGAAGCTCAGAAAATTCATTACAGGTTATTCCCATTAATGAAAAGTATGTTCTTAGAAACAAACCCAATTCCTATTAAAACAGCTATGAACTTGATGAGTATGCCTTCCGGGGAAATCAGATTACCTTTGACAGAAATGGCCGATGCAAACAGGGAAATTCTTAAAAAGTCCTTGGATGATTTAAAATTAATTTAAATTAATTTAAATTAATTTAATAAAATAGTGAATTATAAAATAGTGAATTTAGATTATTATTTATATACTACTTATATATTATTTATATATTATTAAATATAATTAAATATATAGTAACGATAGTAAAATATCAACTAATAATCTTGTTAATCAAATCCAAATGTGATAAAAATGGTCGAAATTGAAAAAATTCAAAAACAGGCCAATGAAATTGTTGAAAAGTTTTCAGATGTTCTTGAAAATTTTTCATTGGATGTTGAAGAAGAATATTATATTCTTGAAAATAAAAATGTTTTGAGAGAAGGAGACGAGGCAAAACTTGACCCTTCATTCAGAGAAAACGCATTAAAAGTTGCTCCAAAGACAAAAGACGGCTCAATTGTTGTTGAAAAAAGTAAATGGAGTCAATAAATTTGTATTTTTGAATAGATTCATTTATTTATTGAATTTAGTCAATATAAATACTAACCTTTATATTCTATAAATGTATATTAAAAAAAAGCTAAAAAAGGAGCGTGGTACTATCAAAAGAAGTTCAAGAAGATGGAAAAAGAAAGGACAAATGAGATGGAAACACTACAAGAAAAGACTTAGAAGAATGAAAAAAGATAAAAGAGATAACAAATAATTGAGCTAATCAATTATTGCTATTTCCATTTTACCTTATTTGTTAATTTAATACATTTGATGTACGCGTATTTTTTTATGAAATTATTATTAACAGCATTACTTATTGCATTACTTATTATAACATTATTAAAATTACTGTTTTAACGATATTTTAAAAATTTAAATAAAAAAAGTATTTTTGTAGGATTGTATGTTATATTTTATATTTTATATTTTATATGTTATATTTTCAGAATATATTTAGATTATAATCTTATTCTTGACTAGGTCTTATTCCTAAAACTTCGTTTTCATTATCTTTCAACAATTTTCCGAGACTTTTACCCAATTCTATTCCTTTTTCGAAGTCATCTACGTCACAATATACAAAGCTTTCTTTAGATACTAATACCTTTTTACCCTTTGCTTCAAAAACTAAGTCACAAGTAAGTGATAAAACATTTTCTTCAGTATCATAAACTGCCAAAGCTCCAAAAGGTGCCTGACAACCGCCACCATATTCCTTTAAAGCGCTACGTTCAGCCAATACTTCGATGTGGGTTTTTTTATCATCCAATAATTCCACGACTTCGTTTATTTCTTTATCTGCTTTTCTTGTAGCAATTCCAATCGCACCTTGAGCGGGAGCAGGCAACATGTCTAAAACTTCATAATTGTAGTTTTCTAGGCTAACTTTTAATCTGTTTAAACCGGCTTCTGCCATTATTATTGCGTCGTACTCTTCTTCTTCCAATTTTTTCATTCTGGTTTGAACGTTACCACGTAATAATTTTACCTTTAAATTTGGGTATCTTACTTCTAAGAATGCAGCTCTTCTTATACTTGAGGTTCCCACTATAATATCATCCTGGAAAACGTTTAATTCCTTATCTTTCTTCCAAATTAATAAATCGTTATGGCTTTCTCTTGGAGGAACTGACCTTATAATTAATTCATCGCTCCAAAGTGTAGGAACGTCCTTTAAACTGTGTACTGCAATATCAGTTTCGTTCAATAACATACTCTTATCGATTTCTTTTGTAAAGACACCAATACCCAAATCTGCGAGCTTTTTATTTTGGTCCTTATCCCCAACTGTTTTAATTTTTATGATTTCAGTACCGATATCATTATCGTTATCTTGGTTCTTGATTTCTTTTTTTAATAATTCGTTTACATAATTTGTTTGTACCATTGCTAATTTGCTTCCCCTGGTACCTATCCTAATATTTAATGTCAATTTTTCACCATAAATTATTAAATCATAAATTAAATACATCTAGTAAATTTTAATAACTTTTAATAACTTTTAATAAATTTCAATAGATTAAATAAATATTAAATTACATTATTGAGATTATCATATAAAAAACCGGATAGTTAAAAAATTAAAATTAAAATTAAAATTAAATTATAATAAGCTTAAAGTATAATACGATTAAAAAAGTTATAATTAAAAAAAGTTATGTAAATATTTAAGTATTTATGTAATTACTTAATTATTTTCTGTTCATGTGTCCTTCCCAGTCTTTTAAGAATTTTTCAATACCATTGTCGGTTAATGGGTGGTTGAATAACTTAGCTAAAACATCGAATGGGATTGTTGCAATATCTGCACCGATTCTTGCTGATTCTAAAACGTGCATAGGGTGTCTAACTGAAGCTACGATAATCTCTGTTGCAATTCCATAGTTTGAAAATACTTCAACGATTTCTTGGATTAATTGCATACCGTCTTGTCCGATATCATCTAATCTTCCTACAAATGGTGAAACGTATGTAGCACCTGCTTTTGCAGCTAATAAAGCTTGGTTAGCTGAGAAAACTAATGTAACGTTTGTTTTGATACCTTCTTTTGACAATGTGTTTACAGCTTTCATACCTTCTTTTGTCATAGGTATTTTAATAACAACGTTTTCTGCAATTTTAACCAATTCTCTTGCTTCTTTAACCATTCCTTCAGCATCTAAAGCGATTACTTCAGCGCTTACTGGACCGTCTACAATACTGCAGATTTCTGTGATAACTTCGTGGAAGTCTCTTCCTTCTTTTGCAACTAAACTTGGGTTTGTTGTAACTCCATCAACTAATCCTAAGTCATTAAATTCTTTGATTTTTTCAACGTTTGCGGTATCTAAAAAGAATTTCATAAATACACCTCTATCTTTTACGTTTGTGTTTTTTCTTTTTAACTTTGTTAAATGTTTCTTTTAACTTATTAACAATTAACTTATTAACAATTAAAATTAAATTGGTAATCTAAAAAGGATATATTTTTAAAAATATAAGATAAGATATTTTAAATTAATATATAAATTTATGCTTAGCAATAATAATTCATATATACAAACTATAAAAATATCATATTGTATTTTAATGCAAGATTTTTCGCTTTTTGCATATTCGGATATTCAGAAAACAATTTATCAATCAATTCATCTTTTGAATTCGAATCCAATGCCATTTTAAATATAGAAATTACTTCATCGATTAATTCATCTTTTTCCGTTTGGTTATTAAGTTTATCACCTTGTAGTTTCCATTTAGGTACTTCTAAAGTCATACAAAAAGCATTTTCATTTAATAACTTTCGGTACAATGGACTAACGGATGCTACAAGTATATTATTTGAAATATCCACTAATGGAGGCACCCCTGTTTTTTTATACCTTTGTTCATTTGTTAAATTTTCATAACTTGCCTTTTCGTAGGTATGAACTTCAATATAAAAATTCGGAGAATGTTTTTTAAACAATTCCATTATTTTTTTACCTGCATTTGTATTTAAAAAATTTTTTGAAATCGTAGATGTGTATTTTTCGTTATAATTTTTATTTAAATGAGGAATTACGGTAATTTCTAAACTTTCCAAATTTAGTGAAGTATCATTTAAATTATATTTAATAGGCATGTAATTATTAAATTTATCAAAAATTGGCTTTAAATCATAACCTTCGTCACCATGTAATCCACCTATTATTAATTTTTGAGTAATTTGTAAATTTTGTAAATTTTGTAAATCAGTCATAATTACACGTGTTAAATTTTCTTCAAACTCTCGAAATCTTCAAATGTGTTTATATTTACGTAAGTTTTTTGATTTATGTCTATTTCGTGAGCATCTACATAAAGAGGATTTAAACTATCTATTAATAACCTAATAGGAGCAGATTTTCCTGATTCTTTAATTTCATTAACAATAGTTTCAAGTTTTTTAATCGAAGATATATGATACAATGAAAAAAGAGGTTCTATAAACCCATTCTTATGTTTTGGAACTATACAATCGTTTCCACCTTTTTCGGCAAGTTCCACATTGCTAATTAACTTTTTAATGGCTTTTTTTGAGATATAAGGCATATCACAAGGCAATACTAATATCCAATCTCCTTTTGAGATTTTCATACCTTCATATATTCCGATTAAGGGACCTTTTCCTTCTACAGTATCCCAAGTTATCGGCTGTTTGTATTTATTTTTAAAATAAGTCTGTTTTTCAAGTTCTTCCGTGTTATCATTCATAAATTTGGGGTTTTTAAATACTGTAACGAACGGTAAATTCATATCAACTAAGATATCGGCAACCTTTTCGATTAGATACTTATTTTCATTAGGTGTTTTCCTAAAAGACTTTTCGCCACCCATTCTTGAAGCTTTACCGCCGGATAATATAATCGCTGAAATCATAACTATCTATCTTTCCAATTATTCTTATTTTATTGTATTTTATTGTATTTTACTGCACTTTTATTCGTATTTTGATTTTTGTACTACATATGTAATTTTTTATGTCTATACATATATAGAATACTTTCTTTATTTATATATGGCTATATCAATAGTTTTGATAACCTTAACAAAAATTTATATACCAAGAAATTGAAGTAATATTGTTTTTTAAATTAATTTAAATTAGACAGTCTAAACGATTGAATTGTCAATAATCCTATTTATCATACAAAACATATTTAAATGGGTATGATGTAATTATTAAATTATTAGTTTGTAATTAATAAAAATATTCTAAATAGGATATAAATATGAAATATGAAATAAAATTTCATAAAATACAATAAAATGCGATATCGATGCAAAATTATTGTATGATAACATTAAAACACAAAAAACTAAATATAGAAAAATTTGGTGATTTTTTATGGAAAAAGGAACCTTTGTAAAAATTTCATATGAAGGATACACCGACGGTAAATTATTCGACACAACTAACGAAGAGTTAGCAACAGAAAACGGAATTCACAACCCTAAAATGGTATATGGACCTGTTACAATACCTGCCGGTGAAGGAATGATGTTAAAAGGTTTAGATGACCTTGTAGTTGAAATGGAAGTAGGAGAAGAAAGAGAAATTGAATTAGCTCCTGAAAACGCTTTCGGTAAAAGAGACTCATCATTAGTTAAAATTGTACCTGCAAAAGAATTCAAGAAACACAACGTACAACCTATTCAAGGAATGTCCGTAAACTTAGACGGTAAAGTTGGTAAAATCGCAAGTGTAAACGGCGGTAGAATCTTAGTGGACTTCAACCACGAATTAGCTGGAAAAACAGTAAACTACAAAGTTAAAGTTGAAGAAGTAGTTTCAGAGCAAGAAGATATTGCAAAAGAAGTTGTAAAATTATTCATGCCACAATTAAAAGCTGATGAATTAAAAGCAAAAGTTACAAAATCAACAGTTACTGTAACACTCCCTGAAAAAGCTGCATTCATTGAAAATATTCAAATGGCTAAATTAGGAATTGCAAACGAATTAATGAAAAGATTAGATGTTGAAAAAGTTTCATTAGTAGACACTTTTGTAAAAAGAAAAGAAGAAAAAGAATAATTGAGTTAAGTAATTTAATTTAATTATTTGTCTTATTTTTTTATTTTTATTCTTATTTTAAATATATTTTATATTATATCCTATTTTATTTTTTATTATTATTTTCATTATTTTAGTATATTATATTATATTATATTATATTATATTTCATTTCATTATAGTTTATCCGCCATTTACCAAAGTGTACAAGTAGATTACGAGCACTACTATGGGGTAAAAGTATTTTGCCCAAGGCTTCCATAATTTAGGAATTTTTACACTTGCGCCACGTTGTATATGCTCATATGCCTTATCAATACCGATTTTACCTAGTGCGATTGCTGCAAGTAATGCACCTAAAGGACCAATAAGTACTGTCGATATGTAGATTATAAAGTCAAAATATGGCATTCCAAATAAAGTTACACCTAAAAGGGAAGGTAAACTTACTAAAAATACCGCTAAACCTAAACCTATAGCTGCTACAGTTCTGCTAATATTTGTTTTTGACATTACCGCTTCAACACAAACCTCTAGCATGGAAACTGACGAAGTAATTCCTGCAAACAATAAAGCTAGGAAGAACAAAATTCCAATGTATAAACCGCCCGGCATTTGTTGGAATACTTCTGGCAAGATTGCAAATATTAAAGTAGGTCCTGCTTCCGGTGCAAATCCAAATGAAAATACAGCTGGGAAAATGATTAAACCTGCTAAAAATGCCACAAGTGTATCACCAAAAGCCGTTACAACTGCTGAAACGGGTATATCTTCTTTTTCTTTTAGATAACTACCATAAACGACCATTGTTGTACCTAAACAGCTCAGTGAGAAGAACATCTGTGATAATGCTATCATCCAAGTTCCTGGACTAAATAGCTTTTCCATATCGGGTAATAAGTAAAATGAAAGCCCTTCGTTAACTCCCGGTAACATTAAACTGTTTATTGTTAAGAGTATAAGCAAAACATATAACACTGGCGTCATAAAATTATTTGCTTTCTCTATACCTCTTTTTACACCCTTAGAAACGATAAAAATCGTTATGGCTATCCCTACAAATTGCCACATTGCCATCGATGGACTAAATGCCTGAGACGCTAAAAATTGACCTGCGTCAACTGCACTTAAACCTCCAAATAGCATATTTGATAAGTACATTATCATCCAACCTATAATAAGGGAATAAAATGCAAAAACTAAAAACATTGTAAAATTAGCTAACATTCCGAAATATGTACCAAATGGGAGTCCTGCCTTCTCGAAAGCTACCACTGGACCGCCTTTCGTCATTCTACCTAATGTCCATTCTACGGTTAACGCTACAATACCAATTGATACTAACAATATAATATAAGGAATTAAGAATGCTGCTCCACCTTCGGTTCCAACTCTCCATGGAAACATCCATATATTGCCCAAACCTACTGCTGAACCAATTGCAGTTGCAATAAATCCCCTTTTAGAATTCCAAGTTTCACGAGTCATTTAAAACCTCTTTTCAATTGAAGATTATTTAAATACTATTTTAAAAAAATTAAAAATTAAAAATTATTTTCTTGATAATATATTTTAATATAGTTATAATTTAAATGACTTTTTATATTAAATTATAAAAAACTTCATTAATTTTACATTATATTTATTTATTTTTTAAGTATTATTTATTAGTGTTTATAATTTCATTTTAAAAGTTTATTTTTTTAATAAATAATCCATAATTTTTAATTCTATTTTTTCATCTAAAATATATTCTTTCAATAAAAGTGCTAAATTGTCTGATACAAGCGTACCTTCGAAGTACTCATGTGATTTATCAACTAATTCACTTTCAAACATACAATTTACAATTGTTTCACAATCGCAAATATTTGAAATGTTTTCCATGTGCGAAGCCATGATTTCAGTATTAAATATATCCATCATATTGCCGGTCGTTAAATTCAATAACAACATTCCGTCGAGCGATTTTATTTTATCATTTATTATTTTTATTTTTGATTCATCCAAGTTTGGAGATATCGCTAGTATTGGTTTTAAGCCGTATTTTTCACAGATATTCAATAATTCCTCGGATTCTTTATAAGGTATATCCGGGATATGAATATGCGTAAAGCCCATTTCTTTAATAGTTTTTATAAAGTTATCTAAACCTTTTACGTATGCAATATTGTAATACGTGTAAAGTACAGTTTTATTTTTCTTGCTAAAATCAATGTTTTTTAATTCATCAAACATTTTTTTGACTTCAAAACCATTTTTTAAAGCTTCTTCGCATAAATACTTCTCTGCGTCAGTTTCTGCTCCGGGGTCACTGAAAGGTATTTTTAATACAAAATTTACGTTTTTTTCGCCGGTTTCTGAATTTATTAAATTATTTAATAATTTTGCAGATTCCTGCATATTTGGATATCCTAAAACATAAGAATAATAATATTCGCATACTTCTTTCGATTTTAATTCGGGTTTTTCTGATTCTTTTTTTGTAATTTGAATTGATTCCATGCTATCACCGTAATTTTAAATTAATAAATAAGTAACTAAATAAGTAAATAAATTAAAAATATGATTTAAAAGATATTAATTGATATTAATTGATATTATTTTATAAATTAAATCATATCATACATTTTTAAGTGTTTTAAAGCGTTATCTAAGTCTTTATCGCCCCTACCTGATAAATTAACAACCATTATTTCATCTTTATCCATTTCTCCGGCTACATTCATCGCATGAGCTATGGCATGTGATGACTCCATTGCTGGAATAATTCCTTCGCATTGGCAGAGTGTTTTAAACGCATTTAAAGCTTCCTTATCAGTTGCTCCAGTGTACTGAATTCTTCCAATATCGTTTAAGTGCGCATGTTCTGGACCAACTCCAGGGTAATCCAATCCTGCGGAAATACTGTATGCTTCTTCAATCTGACCGTCATCATTTTGCATGAAATATGACATCATACCGTGGAATACTCCTTTTTTGCCTTTAGTAACTGCTGCACCGTGCTCTTTTGTATCCAAACCTTTTCCTGCAGGTTCTACACCAGTCATTGTGACATCTTTATCATTTAAAAAGGCGTGGAATAAACCTATTGCATTACTTCCACCACCAACACAAGCCACCAAATGGTCTGGTAATCTACCTTCTTGTTCCATTATTTGTTTTTTAGCTTCTTTACCAATTACAGATTGGAAATCCCTTACAATCAAAGGGAAAGGATGAGGTCCAACCACTGAACCAACCAAATAGTGCGTATCTGCAAAATTCTTAACGAATTCTTCCAAAGCCTTGTTTACGGCATCTTTTAAAACTTTTGAACCTTCATCGACAGGGGTTACTTTTGCACCCATTAATTCCATTCTTGAAACATTTGGTTGTTGTCTTTCTACGTCGATTCTACCCATAAAAACTTCTGTTTTTAAACCAAATAGTGCTCCAACCATTGCAGTACCAACACCGTGTTGACCTGCACCAGTTTCAGCAATTAATCTTTTTTTGCCCATCTTTTTAGCAAGTAATGCTTGACCTAATGTGTTATTTGTTTTGTGGGCACCACCGTGCAATAAATCCTCTCTTTTTAAGTAGATTTTGGCACCGCCAAGTTTCTCGGTTAATTCTTTTGCATAATAAAGGGGCGTTTCCCTACCTGCATATTGCTTTAAATAATACGTAAGCTCATTTTGAAAATCTTCATCATCCCGGTATTGGAAATACTGCTCTTCAAGTTCTTCAAGTACTGGAATCATTGTTTCAGGTACGTATTGACCACCAAAACCTCCGAATTTTCCGAATTTTCCATTTTCAGCGTCAATGTAATCTTCGAGGCTTTTTAAATTTTTTGATTGTCTTTTTTGAGTGTTTTTAGTGTTTTTAGTGTTATCATTTTTCATAAATTCACCATTTTTAATTTTCATTTTTTTGATATTATTTTTAATTTTTAGAGATAGTTGCCATATAATTGAATATTGCGTAATAACTTGATAATTTTAATAACTTAATAATTTTGACAAGTTTATTTTGATAGATTAATAAGTTAACAATTCATCGTAGTTTAATAATTGCAAAAAAGTCGATATCATCATCTAGGTAGATTTACATCTGATTGATTATACTTCTTGATTTAATAATTCACTTATTCATTCATTTAGATATATAATACAATGAATATATACATTAAATCATAAAATTAACATATCAGATAACTTCGATTAATAGATTATTGATATACTATTGATACTACTCAGGGACTTCTTGCACATAACCTTGCTATTACTATAGCGATAAGTAGTTAGTGCCACCACTGGAATAAAAAAGCGTTAGAGTTTACACTATTTGAAAATAAATTGGATACTGTTGATACAGTTGATAATATTGATAATTTCGATACTTTTGATAAAGGCATTACTGACGTTTTCTTTGAAACTTCGGCCTTCAGCTTACTTTTTAACATTACTTTTATGTTCGATTCCATAGTTTCTACCATCAATATGTTATATTCGTTTTTTAGATTTATTTTCACTATAGATATTTTAATATATATATTTTATTATGATTTATAATTTTACTATAATTTTATTATAATTTATTATAGTGTATTATAATTTATTATAACGTATTATGGCGTGTAATACATTATTATTGTTAAACCTAAATTGTATATTAATATACATAAATTGTATATAAGTTATCGAACTATTTTATTTAATCGTAATATTATTTTAAAATTATTATGAATAGGTAATACAAAAAAGAAAATTATATATACTAAAATATGCTAACATATTATACGTAATATTTTTTTAAAATAAGTATTACTGTAACATACCAATTAAGTATGACAACTAAATAATGAAATACGACTTCATAGTAAAATTAGGATACAAAAAATACTTAAATATTAAAATATATCAACATATAAAAATAAATATTAAAAATAAACGATAAACATTGTTGTAGTATCAAAATACTACCTCCAAACTAATATAATATACAATAAAACAATAAAACTCTCTAATATTTAATATACAATATAATTAACATGCAAATATAGACGTACAACAGATAATATATACTAAATTAAAAAATAATAGCATAAATTACCAAAATGATATTTTATCGAAAGATATTTTATCATAATAATATTTTAATTAATATTTTATGATGTCGATAAATAAATAACTAAAATAAAAACAATATTATCTAATATTCAATTAAAAATATTGTAGAGTATTAGCTAATTTATCATTTTGGCATATCTTTGAGGTGTTAGATATGCACATACCAGACGGATTTATTCCAACATGGGAAAGTGCAATATTTTGGATAATATCCATTATATTTGTTGCATTAGCCATCAAGTGGGCAAAAAACAATATGGATGAAAAATCCGTACCGTTATTTGCAGTTCTTGGTGCAGGAATCTTCGCGATTCAAGCCATAAATGTTCCTATTGGAATGGGAACGAGTGGTCACATGGTGGGTGCCGCTATGGCATCTATGATATTCGACAGTCCATACGCAGGTATTTTATTGTTAGCTCTTGTATTGCTTATACAAGGTTTATTCTTTGCAGATGGAGGAATATTGGTAATGGGTGCAAACATATTTAACATGGGCGTAATATGTGCCTTTGTTGGATATTATGCGTTCAAAAGCTTAAGAAGCAGGGGAATATCAATCGCTGCTTTCGTAGGTGGTTGGTTAGCCTTATTCACAAGTGCAATAGTATGTTCATTAGAATTAACTATTGCAGGAACATTCCCATTAGTTGCGGGATTAAGTGCTATGGGTTTGTATCACGCCATTATTGGATTAATTGAGGGCGTAATTACTGCAGTTGTATTGGGTTACATTGCATCTGCAAGACCTGACATGTTGAAGTGGACAGGTGGTAAAAATGAGTAATGGGAACTCAGCAGGTACAAACTCAAAAAATAGCAAATTTATAATGGGTGGTTTAATTATCGCCCTTATTATTGGAATATTAGCACCTTTCATCGCTTCAGGTGACCCTGATGGTTTAGAAAGTGCTGCGGGAAAAATAATCAATGGTAACGCACTCGAAAGTAACTTACAGGAAATTGGTTTGGAAGAAGAAGGTACAGTAGCTCCTTCACCTTTCGCAGATTATGCAATTCCTGGAATGGATAAAATCGGTGAAATAGCTGCCATGTTGATTGGTATTCTTCTAATGATGGTATTGGGTTACGGAGTAGCTGCAATATTAAAGAAAAAAGAACAAATTGCCAATTAATTTAATAATTCAATTCAAAACCTAAATAGCTACCATAGTTTGTAATATGATAACTTATGCTCTATACTAGTGGGTGTTAGTATGGGGCATAGTAACATATTGCTCAATAAAATAATAAAAATAAGAATATACTAAAATATAGTAAGAAATAAGAATAAAAATTAAATCAACATCTCATCACTCCTATAGTATTTAAGTTACATGAAAAATATACCACATAAATATACTACATTTAACAATTAAACGTAACCTAACATAACTACAACTAAACATAAACACCATAAAATGATACTTAAATAAGTAGTCATATTAGTCAATAGTCACATAGTCAATAAGTCAAAAAAAAGTCAAACACATAACTAGTCACAAAATCAAAATCGGTAATCACATAAAAAATACGCATGATTAGTCAATAAAACACGAACACATATAACACACATATAACACATAACACTAAACATTACATTAAATATTATATCAAACACACAACTACGACATACCACAAATTAAAAATGTATGTGCAATTCAATTTTAAATATATCTTATCTTCAAAATAATTTTTAATAAATACCTAGTAATACTTTTTTTTAATTTTTATTATTCGTATGTTAAAAATATTAATAATTTATTATCCCTTTTAGAATATTATTTTAAAATTATATTTTCCATAATCCTATATAATAACATAAATAAGTTCAAAAATATATAGTATATTAAAATGTTTATATATTAAAATGTTTGATTAAATGAATGAATTATTTAATAATTTTTAAAAAATAATACGATATTTTTGGGGGAAATTATGTATTATAGGACTGTACCAAAAAATGGGGAAAAAATATCTATTTTGGGCTTTGGTGCGATGAGGCTACCTGAATATTATGGAAAAATAGATGAGGAAAAAGCCGAAGAATTATTTGTTTATGCAATAAAAAATGGTGTAAATTTTATAGACACTGCAGTACCGTACCATAATGGTAATAGCGAATCCTTCGTAGGAGAAATTCTTGAAAAACATAACCTAAGGGATAAAGTAAAGATTTCTACAAAATTATCCCTTGGTTCCCCAATTGAAGGTGGGAATGAACTAAAAACTATTGAAGATTTGGAAAATTACTTAGATAAACAGCTTAAAAAGTTGAAAACGGATTATATTGACTACTATTTGATTCACGCAATTACAAAACAAAGTTGGGAAAAATTAAAATCGTTAGACGTATTTGAATTTTTAGAAAAAGCAAAAAAAGAAGGAAAAATTAAAAATACAGGATTTTCAACCCATGAAGACTATGAAACCTTTAAAAAAATTGTAGACGCTTATGATTGGGATGTCTGCCTTATCCAATATAATTATATCGACCAAAATACACAGATTACAAAAAAAGGTCTTGAATATGCAAAATCCAAAAATATGGGTATTTTTATTATGGAACCGCTTAGAGGTGGGAAATTAGTATATAAAGTACCTAAAGAGGTTAAAAAAATAATGGACGAGTACCAAAATAATTATGATAGTTATAATAATCCTATTAACTCATCAAATCCTGTTGATTGGTCTTTTAATTGGCTTTGGGGGCATCCTGAAATTACCTGCGTTCTTTCGGGTATGAATTACATGCCTCATTTAGTTGAAAACGTTGAATTGGCCAACAATTTTGATTTGGAAAATTATAATATATATGGAGATTCTGAATCAATTTTAAAATATAATTCGGTTATTTCCAAAATAGCTAGAATTTACGATGATAAAACAAAAATAAATTGTACTGATTGTAATTATTGTATGCCATGTACTGGAGACGTCGCTATTTCTAGAATATTTGAACTATATAATGATAAACATATTTTTGAAGATGAAAAAGATAATATAAGAGCTTATTACGCTAAATTGGACTATATGAAAGATATAGGGGGCGTGAATGGTGTTTGGAAAAATGCTTCAAGATGTATTGAATGTAATGAATGTATTGAGAAATGCCCTCAACATTTGGATATTCCAAATTTATTAAAAAATGTAGCTTTAGAATTTGAGGGAAATGAAGAATATTACGAATACAAGGTTGAATTAATAAAATACCTGTTAAATAATGATATGATTAGATGATTAAAAAAATAATATCAAAAATTTAATATAATCTCGAATATCAATTATATTATATAAATTATGTAATTATCAATTAAAAGAAGTGATTTTATGGTGGACAAATCCCAAGCATACGAAGATAAATTTAAAGGCTGTATCATTGGATTATCGATAGGTGATGCTTTAGGTATGCCTGTAGAATGGTTTACAAGGTCACAGATTGAAGAAATGGGGGGAATAAGCGGATATATCGACCCCATAAATAAATTTAAAGGTGTATTAAAAGCAGGCGACTATACTGACGATACCGAGCAGACTTTAGCACTTGCGAATGCTTTTGATAAGAATGGATATAATGAAGATAAATTTATTGAAAATTTGCTCTATTGGTACAACCACAATCCCATAGGTATTGGACCTACGAGTAGCAAAGCACTTGAAAATTTGTCAAAAGGGATTAAAAATGGAATGCCCTCTGAAACTTGTGGTTCTGCCATGCGAACAGCTCCATTGGGTTTATTTTATTTTGATAATTTAAGTAAATTAGTTGAAAAAAGTATTTCAGTCACGAAACTAACTCATAATAATCCTAATGCAATAGCAGGAGCTCTTTCCATTTCGTTCGTGGTTTCAAAGTGCTTAGTGCATGGTATTGCACACAATACCTATGATAAATATAGATTTGAGAAGGGCGGGTCTGATGATGGTTTAGTTGCTATTGATAAATTGCGGGACGTCTACGAAAAAGACGTGGGAGCCTTTTTAAATAAGGATTTAGAAGAAAATGACATCTCACAATATGAACATCCTGAGGCTAGTCATTCCACATATTCTAAAATTATAGAATATAATAAAAATATAATTAATAAAAAACGTATGGAAAAAGGGTATGACCCAATATTATTTATCGGAGAAAGGGACATTAAAAGACCGTTTGAATACCCCGAATTTAAGCAAACAATTGAAGATTGTAGTCATTTATTAATCGATACCTCGATTGAATTTTCTGAAAAAATCATTGATATCTTAGAAATTTGTGAAAATGCTCACAATAACAATTATGATAAAAAAGTTATAGTGGAAGGTTATGATAAATTAGGTACTGGAATTAACGCTATTGAAGCAGTACCTTCTGCAATATTCTCCTTTATGATAAGCAATAGTTTTGAATCATCTTTATTAAATTCAATAAATGCAGGCGGAGATACTGATAGTATAGGCAGTATGTGTGGAGCACTTGCAGGTACCTATTACGGATTTAATGCAATTCCTAAAAAATGGATAGATGAACTATCAAATCACGAACATATAATAAATACATCGATTAATTTGTATAACTTAAAAGTTATGGATTAATCAACTATTTAATAGTTTAAATTTTAAATTTTAAATTTTGAAAAAAGATAATTTAATTCAGGATAATAAAAATAAATATCTGGAATATTTATTAATTTATCTAGTTATCCATTATTATTCTTATTTTATATTTTTATTAAGTTTATTAAGTTTATTAATTTTATGTTATATTCTTATTTTTATTAGATTATTATTGGATTATTTCATTGATTCTACAATTTCAAAGAATCTATCCAATACCTTGCTTCTAAGTCCTTCAACGAATTTAAGACTTCCTGCACATTCGTGTCCTCCACCATCAAGTGAAGATTCAGGTATTTCTTCCATTAACTGTGTTACAATCAAATTCAAGTTGAAGCTAAATGTTTCACTTACTGCGTCTGTTGCTCTTACTACACCGAAATCTGGACCGTATGCGAGAGTAACGATTGGTTTTTCTTCGCCGTGTTCTTGTACGATACTATCGTGTGCAAAACCACATGTTTTACCAGGTGCTGGGAATGTAAACTTGTGTGCGTATTTTTCTACGTCAATAACGTTTAATAAAATACCGTTTGAAAGTTCCCTTGTTTTAATGGCTGGTATAACGCTTTTCATTTGTCTGTCAACCATTTTCATAGCCCTATGGTATAATATGTTGATTAATCGCTCATGTCTTGCAAATTCTTCCTTATTTATTGCGAGTATGTCATCCACAATTCCAGTTCCAGACATGAATTTTAAGTAAAATGCTTCGAAGTCCATACAAAGTGCTATTTTTTGTAAATCTTCGAGTGTGAATTCTTTAGCTGAAGCGATCTTACTGTTTTCAGTTAAGGTTTCTAAAGCTAGTTTTATGTATTGTTTTACTTCTTCACCACTTGCGTGGTCACCAACCATTGCTACACCAGGTAAGTGTTTAATTATATCGGTTACATCGTCATTTATCATTCTTGCCACTTCTGTCGCAAGTGCACCGGCTGTTAAATTGCTGTCTCCACCAACTAAGTAAGGGTTTACGTGTGCATCGATGTAATCATCAATTTCTGCTCTTCCGTCAACTACTTCGCCAGGGTAGTGGTGGTCTACAACTACAACCTCAACGTCGTAAGCTTTAATTTCTGAAATAGCAGGTATATCTTCGTTTGTACTTCCATTATCTACGAGTATTACTAAAGGCATCTTTTGACCAAATCTTATGTAATCCTCTAATGAAAATATAATATCCTTTGTTACATCTTCTAATTCGTAGAAAGGTGCTTTTGAAGGACTTCTTCTATAGTAGTGCCATTGTGCTCCAGAATCTAATGAGAATTCATTCAATACTGGTAAAATTGCTTTTTCTAAGGCAATACCTCCTGAATAACCATCTGTATCAGCGTGATGTCTTAATATGATAGGTCTGCCATCCAACATTGCACGCCTAATTCTTTTGGCAACATCTGCCATTTTAGGTCTTAATTTTTCAAGGATTGGGCTTTCCACTAAAAATTTGATGTCACTTTTAGCTTCTGACTTCCTATCTAACTGTTGTTCGATAGACTCTTTTACAGCGGTTTCTTCGTCTCCTTCGAGTAAAGATAACATCATTCTTTCGATTTGGAGTTTTCCATCTCTCACGCCAACTGAACCAACCACTTCGATGATTGAACCGAGTTCAACTTCAGGATTAGCTCTTACACCTGCGCTTTCGAAAGCTGCAACCCATCCTACTTCAGTACCATCTGTAACAGTGAATACGGTAGGTCCTGGAGTTTGTACTGCCTGGATAACTTCCCCTCTGATTTTAATTACTTTATCTTTCATATTTTCGAGACCATTCTCGAATATTTGAGCGATAGGTATTAAATCATAGTGCTTTTCGAATTTCTTGAGTTCATAACCTGCTGTTGGAATGTACCTAAAGTCTACTTCTCTTTTACTAAGTTTCAATTCTGAAAGCTGTACAACTACTTCATCACCGATTTTAAAGTCGCTGTTTTTCCTACCTACAACTTCTCTAAATCTCAATAATCCCCTAACTTTTTCATTTAATTGAATAAAAACCCCGTATTTTTCAGCTCTTGAAACTTTACCCTTGTAAAACTTACCTTCTTCAAGGTCTTCCATAGTTATAAAATCATCTAAAACATAAACTACCTTTTTATTTTCTTGGTCATCCTTTTGAGATTTCTGGCAGTTTTTGCATAATTTTTTATTTGAATCGTCAGGATATTTTCCTATTTCAACCCCGCATTCATCACATGCTACAATTTTGCCAGTTCCTTCACAAAATTCACATAATCCATAAACTGGCACTTTTCCGGTCCCTTCACACTTTGAACAAGGTATTTCTGCATCATCAAAATCATATTTTGAATTTTTTGATACGCCTTTAAAGTGTTTTTTGGTCTCAAATTCTTCCTGGTAACCGGTCCCGTCACAATCGGGGCATATGTCGTATTTTATAACCTTTTTACCGGTACCGCCACATATTTTGCAATCTTTTATCATATTACACCTGAAATTATTTAATACACGCGTGTGATGCTCTCGCTGTACGTCATATATAATATATAATTTTACATATATTTTAACATACACTTGTATTTTTATATTTTTTATATTATACCTTATAGTTAAAATAGTTATTTCGAATATATAGGTATTTTTATAAATTTATTAATTTTGCCATAATAAAAAAAGCATTTAAATTATATAAAATTACTTAAAAACATTTTCAAATATTTCCAAAGATTAAAAAATAATGTAAAATAACTTAAAATAACTTAAAATAAAGTAAAATAAATAATAGTATTTTTGATTATTTTTCAATTAAAGTTTATTTTATACGATAGACACAATTATTTAAACTTTGTATCCTCATCCTCACCCAAAGACTCCAAATAAGCTAATGAAGCCCAGCCATCTAATTCTTTAGTTATTTTTCTTTTTCCAGACTTTAACATTGCCATGTATTTTAATTGTTCCAGCGTTTCTTCCATTTCCTTCCCATCCATTAATGGGGCGGATACTAACATATCAATTGCAAGTCTATCTAGCTTAGAACGTTCTAAACTCGAAATTTTTGCCATAATGAATCCCCCAATAAGCTTATGGGCATATACCATTTTCAAATAACTTTATACGTTATTTATAATTAATACGATAATTACTAAATTTTCAATAAAGTATTACTCCAATCTTTTTAATTCAAAACCTTTTTATAATTTAGATATCGCGCATATATTAGATTTTCCAAACTAAAAACGGTTTTATTCAATTATTTAGTCAATATTTTATAAACTGTTTCTAAAACATATATAGTTTTTGATATGTAATTACATTCGGTATCTGATTTACATTTGATTACTTTTTAAGGGCAGATTTTTAGAATCAGAAATATTTTATTTAGAAATTTAAATAAATAGATTATTTATAAGTAGATAAATTATAATTAAGTAAGATATTATAATTATAGACGATATATGATGTAATAAGAGGGTAATTATGAATCAAAATAATGCAGAAATTAATAATTTAAAAATTTTGGGATATACAATAGGCGAAACGTCTTCCTACGCATTACAAATGATTTCATCCGATGTTCCAGAAATAGGGCAGTATGTATCAATATATAATGAAGGAACAGAAGTATTGGGAATGATTGAAAATGTAGTTCGTGGAAATTTGATTACTAACGAATTAAAAGAATATGGGGCAGTTACTAATATAAAAGAGTTTGAAAGCGAAGATGAAATTTACACAATTTCATCAATAAAAATTTTGGGCGATACTAAGAATATGCAAATACCAAGACGACCCCCAAAGCCATTAACCGAGATATACAAGACTTCTAAAGTAACACTTGATAAAGTATTTTCCAATGGCAAATTAGAAATTGGAAAATTGATATCATCAGATATAGGTGTTTCCTTAGATGTAAATAAATTATGCTCTAGACATTTGGCAGTTTTAGCGATAACAGGGCAAGGTAAATCAAATACGATTTCAGTTTTATTGGAACAGTTTAAAAAACTGAATGCCACAATAATAGTTTTTGATATGCACCGTGAATATTTGGAAATGGAAAGTTACAGCACCGATTTAAAAATAAATCCAATTAAACCAAAAATAAATATTTACAATATGCACCCTGATTCACTTATGAATTTAGCGGGTGTAGACCCTGCAGCATCTATTCAAAGGTCATTTGGTAGACGTGCAATACTTGGTTTAAATAAAGAACACGAAGAAGTTGAATTTAATAGCGTAGAAGAGTATATAAATACCATAATAACTAGAATAGAAATTTACGCAGATATGGATGAATATAAAAACAAATTAGATAGTTTAATAACATTAAAAATGAGATTTGAAGATTTATTAGCGTATAAATCAAAAATTACTGCAATAAACTACAATCCTATTTCAGGCATTAAAGAAAATAGAATTAACATTGTGGACATTAGCGAACTTGATGAAGAAAGTACGGATTTAATAATATCTTATTTCTCAAAAGAAATATTAAAAGACAGGAAAAAGTCATTTTGGAGCACAAAAACTGCAAATCCGATATTTATAATATATGAAGAGGCGCATTTGATAGTGCCTCAAAATAGACCTACAAAATCAAAAGTGCCCATTTCTAGAATTGCTAGGGAAGGTAGGAAGTTTGGCGTCGGTATTTGCCTTGTTTCTCAGCGTCCTAAGACATTAGACCAAGAGGCACTTTCACAGTGTAATAATTTCATAATCTCAAAGATAATTGAACCAAAAGACCAAAGATACATCCAACAGGCTTCCGAAAGTCTAAGTGAAGATTTAATTGCACAGTTACCTTCTTTAAACGTTGGTGAAGCTATTGTATTAGGTCCTTGCCTTAAAATACCTGCACTTATAAAAGTAAACCGTTTTAATGGAATTTACGGCGGTGAGGACGTAATGTTTGATGAATTATGGGAAAAAAGTGAAAATGATTTATCAAATAAAACTTTGGGAAAAAGTATTTTTGAAGATGAAGAGGATGAATTATAATTATAGATTTAATTATAAAATAACAATAACTTTTTAAACATATTTGTTATTTTTATTTTTATTTTATTATTTTATTACTATTTTATTATTTTATTACTATTTTATTATTACTTTTATCGTATAATATTTCAAATTTCAATTATATCGGTAACATTAGTATTAAAGGCAAAATAAACGGAACTAAAGCGCTTAATATAACCCCATGTACGAATGAAAGCATTGTATACTCATTACCGCCAAATTTAGCCACTACGGGCATTGTTGAGTCCATTGAAGTTGCACCGCCCAATGTTATAGCACTATCCTTTGGAAATTTTTTTATGACTAGCGGGTAACCTACCATAGTAAATATTTCCCTCATAAAATTCATTAAAAATGCAATAAGTCCAAATTCTGTTGAGTAAGTTACTATTGTAGGTCCAGCTAAACTGTACCAGCCCAAACTCATAGATATGGCCATACTGTACTTTAAAGGAATGCCTAAAAGTGGTATTGCAATTATTGCTGATACAAATGCACCAAATATTGATATTGCAGGTAATAATAAGCCCATTTTACCCACATGTCTTATACTTTTTAAGCCATCACTTTTTGCTAAGTCTATTCCAATTAAAAATACCATAAGATAGAGCATTAACTCGTAGGTATTTGCAAAATCCATTGTCGTGTATTTGCCTACCGCATACCCTATGATTAAAGCCAATAACATAATATGAGTAAATGACAATTTATTTGTTATTTTCTTTAGAGTTGAATTTTTAGACGTGAATTGTGATTTTATCATGTAATCATCCTTTTATTTGTATTCTTAGGTTATTTTATTTAGTTTTTTAATATGTTTACTATTTTTTAATATTTTTTAATATTTTTCTTTTTTTATTTTATTTTATTTTCTTTTTAATTTTTAGATAATTTACGTGTTTTCATCTTATTCATTATAACTGTGGCAATTATCAAGGTTACAAACATTGTTAAAAGACAAAATTCTAATGAAGTTATAACTGTGGATACTGCATTTGTCTCCATTTTTCCTGTGGAAACGCCTATGAAAAATACCAATAAAATTAACGTTAAATTTATAATGTTGGATAAATTTTTGTTCTTTAATTGTTTTCTGAAGATATAGCCCAGCAATACCCCAGATATCAAAATTAGCATGATTATCATAAGATATCTACCTCGTGTTTAATTAAATTTATGTAATAAAATTTATATAATTATATTATATTTATTTAGTTTTTTAGGTATATGTCTTTAAATATATATAGATAATTATATATAATTTCCAGAAGTAATTATCATTTAATAATAAAATAATGAAAATATTCGTAAAAATGATAAAAAATAACAATAAACTAACAATAAAATAATAATTTTAAAACAATTTACAAAATATTAATTTAAATAGGGGGCATATTATGATAGAAATCATAACCTTTCAAGAAGTTAAAAGTAACGACGAACACATTACAGAAGTTATGTATGAAAAATTTTTAAAAGAATTAAAAGAAAAATACCCTAAACTAGAAATAATATCTGAAGATTACGATGAAGAAGTTGATGAAAGTAAAAATAATGGTACAAAATTCTATACAAAAATTTTAGAAATGAAATTAACCTTTGAAACATTCACAGAGTACATAAAATTTTGTATAGAACAAGGTGCTGACTTAGAAGTAATGAAACCTTCAAAAATAACTGTTAGCTCAAAAGAGTTTGGGGAATTGTTATTATACATAATTGAATTTTTTAACAAAATACAAGCAAGATACGATATTAGTTACTCTGTTGAATCAAAACCTGATATCGAATATACACTTGAAGAATTAAGAGAAGGAATTTACGATGAAGATGACATGTATGAGTTCGTAGAAGATGGATATATTGATGCCAAATTTGTTTTAAAGGGATTCGGGAAAAGTGAAAAAGAAGTTGTATCTAACATATTGAAAACCATTAGCGAAGATATGTACGTTAATAAGGTTATTACACAACCTATGGAAATTGAAAACAACGGCGCAAATGGAAATATGCCAAAACCTGGCTTTTCTGGATTAATAGCACTTGAAGTATTTGCAAAACCATTTGAAATAGTAGAATTTACATACAAATATTTACCTGTTACCGTGAAATTCCAAGATAAGGATATAGAATTAGAAATTAACGAAATACAAGACATTGGAAATGATTTGGGTGGTGCAATATTTGAATTATCCCACGCTGCAGCAAATATGTAATATATAAAATTATTATTTTATTTTTTAACATTTACTTTTTTACGATAATTAATTATTTAAAGGAAGTTATGATATTACATACTATCATAAATATAATTATTAATTTCAATTATTAATTTTAAGTATAAATTAATTATTCGTATCATTTAGTGATTAATTCATAATATGGTGATAAAGTGCATCCTTCAATAAAACATATGCGTGAAGATAGATTACCTCACATATTCTGTGCAGGTTGTGGAAATGGGATTGTATTAAACTGTTTTATAAATGCTATGGAAAGGCAGAAATTAGATACCGATGATATAATAGCAATTTCAGGAATTGGGTGCTCTTCTAGAGTTCCAGGCTATTTAAACTGTGATTCATTGCACACTACTCACGGTCGACCGATTGCTTTTGCTTTGGGGACAAAAGTAGCAAGACAGGATAAAAAAGTAGTTGTATTTACAGGTGACGGGGATACATCTGCAATTGGTGGAAATCACTTTTTACATGGTTGTAGAAGAAATATTGATATGACCGTTATTTGCATTAACAACAACATATATGGTATGACAGGAGGGCAGTGCTCACCTACAACGCCACACGAGAAAAAGGCAACTACAGCACCTTACGGAAACCCCGAAAATCCATTAGATTTGTGCAATGTTGCAAAAGCTGCAGGTGCTTCGTATGTTGCGAGATGGACAACAGCTCATCCAATACAACTTGCTAATTCAATCAAAAAAGGAATGGAAAAGAAAGGTTTTGCATTCATCGAAGTAGTTTCACAATGCCCTACATACTACGGTAGATTTAACGTTTCCAAGAAACCTGCTGATATGATGACATTCTTAAAAGATAGTAGTTTAAGAGCTGCTAAAGCTGAAAAAATGAGTCCTGAAGAATTAATTGATAAAGTTATTATTGGAGAATTCCAAGATATTGAAAAACCAGAATACATTGAACAATTGAAAAAATTACAGGATTTATAAGTAATTAACCTAAATAATGCAATAATTATTAAATAGATAATATTAATTAAATAATATTATTAAATAATATAACTAAGCTATTGAGTGAAATTATGAGAAAAGAAGTAAGATTTTCAGGATTTGGCGGTCAGGGTATCATATTAGCCGGTGTTATATTGGGCAAAGCCATATCATTATACGGCGGTAAAAACGCAGTTCAAACACAATCCTACGGTCCAGAAGCTAGAGGTGGGGCAAGTAAGTCCGAAGTAGTAATATCTGAGGAAGAAATAGATTTTCCAAAAGTTATATTACCTGATGTACTTATATCAATGTCACAACCTGCTTTTGACAAATATGGGGAAGAGATAAAAGAAAATGCTACCATTTTAATCGATAAAGATCTTGTAAGTGTTCCTGAAGAATACGAATCAAAAAATAAGGTTTACAAAATCCCATTCACCGAAATCGCAAATAAAGAAATTGGTTTGGGTATTGTTGCAAATATTGTTATGCTCGGCTCCTTAACAAAAATATTAGATGTAGACCCGGAAATAGTTAAAAAAGCGCTTTTAGAAAGTGTTCCAAAAGGTACGGAAAAGAAAAATACCTTAGCATTTGAAAAAGGGTACGATTATATCCAATAATATCTAGATTATTCCTAAATAGTATCTTTTTTTAATTTTGGATTTTTATATTCTTTTATATATTTCTTATATTCTTTTATATATTTCTTATATTCTTTTATATATTTCTTATATTCTTTTATATATTTCTTATATTCTTTTATATATTTCTTATATTTTATTTTAAATTTTAGTTTAGTTGTTTTATTTAGCTTAGTGGATTATAGGGTTATTTTATTACCAATTACTCTTTAAAAATGATTTACTTTAATTTGTTTATTTATTATGACTTATTGACGAGGTAAGTATTATATATGTTAAAAATCATAAATAAGTGTAATAGATTTGTGTAATAAATTATGGAATAACTAATTGTATACTAAAAAAATAGTCAAATTGTGAAACCATGGCTTCAAGAGATTCCCAAATACCAATAATATTCATAGGAATAATCATTATAATTTTAACCGCTATTCCATTCATATTTATGACTGAAAAGTCTAAAACTGAAACTTACGATTATAAACTTAAAGAATTGGGCGTAGTATCACATGAAACCTATGAAACTGATGGAAAAGTATATTTAACATGTAATCAAGTCGTTTTGGAATTAGGAAGTAGATTACATTATGAACTAGATAGAAATAATAAATTAGATATTTGTAAAATAGTTTGGCTTTCAGCTAATGAATTTGAAAATCTTGAAAAATGTACGATATTATCAGAATACAACAACTCAGGTAGGATGATTAAGTACTATAAATTTGAAATTGAAAGACAAAATTTTGAAGTTTTAAAATTAAACAATATTTCAAAAAGTGAATATTATGGAAATTTAGAATACTATTATCCTAAAATCATGAGTTTAGGAGAATTAGAGGTATACTACAGATAAGTATTGCTAAGTATAATTAATTACGGAAATTCGCATATTAAAAATACATGAAACATGAAATTAATTAAATAGATATTTAAATAATTATGTCGTAATAAAGAAGTAGTAAAAATATAAAATAACCATAACGTGAAAACTTGGAGGCTTATTATGGTTACCGTTATACCCCTAAACGAAGAAGAAAAAGCAAGTATTATAAAGGGACTTAGAAGTGCCGTTCCAGCTACAAAATTAGTTACTTTAAAAAGATTAGTTGACCTTACTGAAGCTAGACCTGAATCATTTCAATACATGGACATGTATGACAAAAGGTCATTAAACGAAATTATAACCAGCGTGGAATATATCGTAACATATGATATGGATGAAGTCATTAAAAGAGAAGCTATGGTGACTTTAGAAAAAGTTAAAAGAACTTTAGGTATTAAATTCTTTAACAGTTTAACACTATGTAATAAGTGTAACAACATTATTGATGTAGGATGGGAACATTGTGCACATTGCGGTACCAGTATTGAAAACATGGTATTTGAGGATGTAGAATTCTGTAAAGGTTGTTCAAAGCCTGTTTTACCAGATTGGGTACATTGCACACATTGCGGTATTGAATTGAAGAAAAAAGAAGACACTATTCCAAAATGTAGAAAATGTAGGAGAGAAGTTGACCCTACATGGCTCGTTTGTCCATTCTGCGGTGCAAAATTAAGATAATTTAAATTATATTTATTTTAATTCTTTATTTATTTCTTATTTTTATAGTATTTTATATTATTTTATAGCATTATCTCTTTTTTTAGTTTTTATTCTTAATTTTTAATTTTTTATCCAAATATCATCTATAATTTCATTATTAGTAGATTTTAAGATTATATAATTTTTAAAATCATGTATTGCATTTAAATAAATACCGTAAGCATCATAAGGGCTTTGAAAATGACTGAAATAGTTATGAACATCCTTATCACTCGAAGATTTATTACACATGTAATAGAAGTTGTCACTGGTTTGCAAATTTTTATACAGCAAATATTCCTGAGATTCTTTAGAGTACTCGAAGAAATTTATATAATTTTTTAAACTTTCTAAATTTTGAAAGGCTAAATCCTGCATTTTGTTCCCTAACCAAGCACTTGCGTCTCGCTCCATATCTGCCCAGGAAATAGTATTATGCTCAAATACATTAATAATACCGCGTGAATTACAATTGTCTAATATATCAGACGGTGTAGCGTATTCTATGTTTTCTAACATTGCTAATTGTTCGGGTAACGCTGTCAAAAAGTCAAAAATGCCACTTTCTTTGGTGTGATGCTCCCCAATAGTCTCATAATCCATATAAAGGTTCACGCAATCACCATTGCAACCATTTATCCAACTTGCATATTTTTCAGCCGTTAAAGGATATTCTGACCAATCATTGGATGAAAATCTAAATCCAATATCATCACTTAAACTGTAGTTTCTAAGTAATACCTTTAAACCAGAAAGGGTCTTATACAAGTAGTTTGGAGAACCGTATTCCAAAACACGGTCTACACCTTCAGTAAATATACCTTTAAAACCCAAATCTTCGACTATTTTTGCAACCCGGTTATTATATATCAATTCAGTATTTCTAAAAACTTTTGGTTCGTATTTAAATAAATCCTTTGTCATATATTGATGCTTTTTTATTTCGTCAGTAAATTCCTCTTCGGAAATAAAACAACTTAAGGAATGATAATATGTTTCGGTCATTAATTCAACGTTTTTAGTATCAACCAAATCTTTAAAGATGTCCAAAAGATAATTATCGTATTCTAAAGCTTGTTCTATAAAGGTACCGGTTATACTAAATGAAACCTTTATATCGTGCTCATCTATTAGATCTAACAACAAATAACTTGCAGGGTAGTATGATTTCTTGGATACAGTCTTAAAAAGCTCCCTATTTAGATTTATATCCATATATCTACCCCATAAATCCATATCATTATTTATAAATTTATTTAACCTATGTGGTTGGTGTACTTCGAAATTAAAAGATAAATACATTAAATTCGCCCCCTGAATTTAATAGTTGATAATATGTAGCACGGGTAAAAATAAAATAAAAATTAGTTAAAATTAAGTTAGATAAAATTAAGTTAGATAAAATTAAGTTAGATAAACTTAAATTATTTAGCATTAACTTATTAATATTAACTTATTGACATTAAATTAATAATATTAAATTCTTTCACTTATTTCTGAAGAACTATCATTTTTAGAGTCTAATTTATTTTTAACGGCTTTTTTATATATTTCTGAAGTGTTATATGCTATATTATCCCAGCTATAATTTAATAAATCGTTTTTAGCATTATTAATTATATTATTTCTAAATTCATTATTTTCAATTAATTTGGATATTGCCACTGCCAGCTTTTTGGGATTTTTTGGCTCAACTTTAATTCCATTTTTTGAATTTACAATCTCTGATAGTCCACCAGTGTTGCTAACTACGAGCGGGGTTTCTGAAGCCATAGATTCCAGTGCAACTAAACCAAAAGGCTCATATATTGAAGGAACCACACAAATATCTGCACAGCAGTATAATTTCTTTAATTCATCCCCATTTTTAAAGCCCGTAAATATCATATTCTTATTACAACATAGATTTTCGGAAAGAGACTTTAAATAATCATGTTGCGAGCCTTCACCCACCAATACTAGCTTTAAATTTTTATATTTGTCGGATAATATCCTAAATGCTCGTATAAGATAATTAACGCCTTTTTGATGCTCTAAACGACCGACGTACAGTAACATATAATCGTTATTTTTTATGCCTAATTCATCCCTAAATTCAGATAATTCGTCAGAATCTTGAGTAACACAGTATTCACTGAGGTTGATACCGTTATAAATTGTATGTATTTTATTATCTGGAGCGCTAAATATGCTACATAATTCTTTTTTTGAAGAATTACTTACAGTTATTACTTCATCAGCTTCAAAAACACTTAGAAACTCCATTTCATTTATTATTTCTGATATTTTTGAATTAATACCACTACAGCGTCCATATTCCGTGCTGTGTATTGATTGGATATAAGGTTTATTTAAGAGGTATTTTAAATTTATTCCAACTTTCGACGTCATCCAATCATGGCAGTGAATTAAATCGTATTTATCTATTTCTAAATCGCCTAATTTCTTCTCCATTTCACTAGCCATTAACAGTGACCACGATAGGAAATCTTCGCCCTCTTTTATCATTGGTTTTACACGATAAACGTTAACACCGTTTACTAATTCGGGTTTAGACGTGTACATAACTTCCCCAGTAGTTATAACATCCACTTCATGACCCATTTTAACCAAAGCCTCTGCTAAATTCTTACAATGGATGGATAAACCCCCTACGATTAATGGAGGATATTCCCACGTTAGCATTGCTATTTTCATCCTATCCCATCCCTAAATTTTAAATTTACTTAGTTATTTAATTTAATTAATGATTTATTTCGTTCAGTAGCTAATTTTATCAAGTTTATTAATTTACTAGTAATTAGCTAATGATGAATTTTTGAAAATATAAATTAAAATTAACCCATTATATATTTTTTAATTAAAACTTTTTATTATTAACGATATTTTTTATTTTTTAAAATACGTTTAAATGAATGCGGAATTTATAAGTGCTAACATTATATATGACGAAGATATAAATTAAATTAAGAAGAATAAAATAAACGATGATAAAATAACTCTAATTATTAAAACTATTCTGTATTTAGATTTTAGATTTGATTTTAGTTCAAATGTGCCTGCGAGGTAAATTATGAAAGGGATATACAAGTTCAATTTTGATAATGTACTTAAAGATAAGATTGGGGAAACTGGAATATCTATCGATGAAATTGACGAATTAAGAGATTTTACAAATTTAGCAAAAGCAAACGTAACAAAAAAATATGAAAAAGGAGAATTAGGGTTTATTGAAGTTTTAAATGAAGATTTAGAAATATATGAGGAAGTAAAAGAATTATCAAAAGAATTTGACTATATAATAATCATTGGAATTGGGGGTTCCATTTTAGGTTCAAAAGCAATACATCAAGGTATATACGGTTCTAGTAATACATATCATCCAAAAGTGTTTTATTTGGATAATTCAGACCCTGAAAAGATTTACGAAACTTTAAAAGCGGTAAAATTAGAAAAAACTTTGATATTCGTGATTAGTAAATCCGGAAATACTGTGGAAACCCTTGCAAATTACTTTGTAATAAAAAAACATATGGATAAAAATAATATTACTCCTGCGAAACCAAATTTTGTTGCAATAACTGGTGGCGGTCTTTTGCAAAAAATAGCTGACAAAGAAGGTTATATGTGTTATAAAGTACCTGAAAACGTTGGCGGTAGGTTTTCAGTTCTTTCAGCGGTAGGACTTGCCCCATTAGCTTGTTTAAATGTGGATATTCACAACCTTGTTAAAGGAGCTAAAAAAATGAACGATATTTGTCAAACTGACAATATATTTAGAAATCCTGCACTCTTGAATTCATTGATACATTACAAAATGGACAATACGGGTAAAAAAATATCGCTTATGATGCCCTATATTGGTAGATTACACCAATTTGGAATGTGGTATAGACAACTTTGGGCGGAAAGTTTAGGAAAAGATGGCAATGGACAAACCCCCGTTATAGCTTTAGGAGCTACGGATCAACATTCACAACTTCAATTGTACATGGATGGACCGGAAGACAAAATTATGACATTTTTAAAAGTAAATAGTTTTAAACAGGATTATTCAATTGAAACAGATTATGATTCAGACCTTAAAGGACATAAACTGTCTGAATTGATAAATTCAGAGCAATTAGGTACTGAAAAGTCAATTACTGAAAAAGGAATACCCAATGTAAAAATTACCCTTAGTGAATTAAACGAATATACTTTGGGGATGTTAACCTACTCATATGAGCTTCAAACGGCTTATAGTGGAGAATTATTTTGTATAAATGCGTTTAATCAGCCAGCTGTAGAGCATGCTAAAAAATTATCCCATGCTGTTCTTAAAGGAAGTATCGTAGAAAAATCATACAATGAAATAAAAATTGAGTAATTTAAAAATAAAAAATAAAAAATAAAAATAACTTAAAATAACTTAAAATAACTTAAAAATTGAGGGGATAGATTGCCATTTAAAAATTTGAATGATGTAAAGGAACATTGTGAAAATTTAGAAAATGTATCCATATTTTTGGGATATAATGCAAACGTAGATGCTTTAAAATACATCTCTAATGAAAATGAGATATATGAGCTTTTAGATGAAAAAAACAACATTGGCGATATAAAAATTGATATAAATAAGATAATTGAAAATATAACAATTTACCCTCGAGAAATAAAAACTCCTGAGGAGTTCTTAGCACGTCTAATTTTAGCGATGAAATCAGGCAAACCTGTTGAAATACCATTAATAAGTGCAAATTTATCCCCAAATTTTAAAAAATGGTTAGATGATTTAAAATTTAATGAAAAGAGAATTGGTGGGCAAGTTGGAATTATTGCTAATTTGCTATCGATATTAAATTTAGAAAAAATAATAGCTTATACGCCATTATTATCCAAAAAACAAAGTGAAATGTTTGAAAATAAAGGTAATCATACCAATATATTCTACCCTGTTTTAAAAAAGGATAATCAGGATGTAAAAGTCTCTTTAGAAAATATAAATAACGCGTATAAAGATGATGAAACCAAAATAAACAGAATTTTTGAATATAAGGAGTTCGATTTTGAATTTAATAATGAAAAAATTGATATTCCTAGGGCAAATCGTTTAATTCTTGCTTCTCGTCCTGAAAATTTACGTATTGATATTTCTGATGATATAAGAAATGAATTACCCGAAATGGGTAAATACATTGATTGTGCGATTGTTTCAGGATATCAAAGCATTAAAGAAAAGTATTCTGACGGAAAAACTGATGAATATTACTTTAAAAGAGCAGTTGAAGACATTAAGCTTTTAAAAAGCAAAAATCCGGATTTAAAAGTACATTTGGAATTTGCTTCAGTTCAAAACCCTGAGTTACGTAAGAAAATTGTTGAATATTTATATCCTGTTGTGGATTGTGCAGGATTAGATGAAACGGAAATAGCCAATATATTGAATTCGTTGGGCTATTCGGAAATAAGTGAAAAAATACTAACAGATAGTAAAATAGAAGATGTAATAGGGGCTTCTAAAATAGTTCTTGAAAAATACGACTTAGAAATGATACAAATCCACACGATTTTCTATATCATGTTTATTTGTAAAAAAATTGAAGACAAAACTAAAAACAACATAAAAATTGCTCAATTAAAAAAATCTTTAGAATTTGCTACAATTTTGGCATCAACCAAAGCTAAAAATGGTTTGATAACCAGTATTGAAGATTTAAAAATGGGTTTAGAGACTCCATATAACCAATATGGGGACTTACTGATAGATTTAGTTTCGAATATTTCGAATTCCTCTGAATTTGACAATTATAATATCGTGCTTGTTCCATCTAGAATTGTAAAAAACCCTAAAAGTACCGTGGGACTTGGAGATACCATATCGTCAGGTGCTTTCGTTAGTTATGTAGCAGATTTAAAAAATAACAACATATTATAAAATAAAAGGAATATAAATGAATATATAAATGAATATATAACATAAATAAATAAATGAAAAATTCTTTTCTAAAATAATTTTTAAACTTTATTTTAACTTATTTTAAAATCAATATTTTGTTTAAATGGACGAGCCCGGAGGGATTTGAACCCCCGACCACAGGGTCCGAAGCCCTGTATTCTATCCAAGCTAAACCACGGGCCCATATAATAGTAAAATAACGCCAAATCGTTGGGCTTTTTACGTATAACGGAAATATTAGAATTAATAAATTTAAAACAATCTAAAACGGTTATTTGTAGTTTATTATATATAAATGTAACTATTATTTTTATTTTATCGTTTATACTATCAGTTATTATACTTTTGTTATACTTTTGTTATAATTTTTAGTATACTTTTTATTATATTTTATTTTAATATATTATATCTAATTCTACTTTATTATGCTATCTTAGGCTATCTTAGGCTATCTTATGTTTTATTATATCTTGTTATCACTTATAATTTTTATTTGAAAAATATTTATATAATATAAAATAGGTTAATATGATTAATAAACTGAAAAAATTAAAAATAAGAATTAATACATAGAGCGTGAAAATTTGCGAGAATTATTACTTATTGGGATAGGCGGTTTTTTGGGTGCAGTTTTAAGGTATGCAATAAGTGGAATAATCCCCGTAAAATTTGGAATACCTTCGGGAACTTTAACAGTTAATTTAATTGGTAGTTTAATAATGGGCTTCGTGCTTTACTCTTGCTTATTAGTAGACATTCCCGTGGAATGGAAAATTTTAATAACTACGGGCTTCTGTGGAGCTTTAACTACGTTCTCAACGTTTAGTTACGAAACATTTTCTTTAATGGACGAAGGTTATTTGCTTAAAGCATTTTACAACGTTTTTTTAAACGTTGCAGGCTGTTTATTTATGATATACATTGGTAGACAGATATCATATTCATTATTCAACATATCTTTATAATCTACCCAATAATAAATTAAATAAAACATATTACTAGCAAAAAATATGATTAGATGATAAAAAATAAGCATAAATTAATTAAAAATTTATAAGTATCTTAAGGGTGTTAGTTTGTCAAAACCTGTTGAAATAGTATTTTTAGGCGGAGGAGGCGGTAGATGGGAAACCATCAAACAAAACAAAGGAACTGGCGGTTTTAGAATAACCACAGAGCAGTTAAATGCTCACGTTGACCCGGGACCTGGAGCCTTAGTTCGTATGAATCAGTTGAATATTGACCCATGGGATACAAACTTGTTGGTTGTCTCTCATTGCCACCCTGACCACTATACTGATTCGGAATTAATCAT